>NZ_JBMVFV010000046.1:0-44974 GCF_049538395.1 Micromonospora sp. AB353
TCGTCTCCGGTGACTGCCGCGGTACGCGGGGTGGGGGTGCCCGGACTGGTCCATCCTCGATACGCTGCGTCCGTAATGGACCGGCCGGGCCGGTAGCGGGGAGGACAGGCAGCATGGGCATCAATCCGCCGGACACCGGCGATCTGCACGTCAGCGTCGAGGACCTGGATGCGGCGGCCGAGTACATCGAGCGCCTCAAGCAGTACGTCGAGGACACCATCTCCTGGGAGATGGAGCGCATCAAGGAGAACATGAAGGGCGACAGCAACAGCCCGCAGATCATGTCCAACGGCACGCCGTTCGGCGCGTTCGCCGACGCCCGGCTGCAGTGGCAGGCGCTGGAACGCTCCACGGCCAACATGGAGGCCCACCTCAAGGGCCTCTCCGCCAAGCTGGCCGGCCTGAAGAAGGGCACCGAGGACATCGCCAAGGCGTTCCGCGACGCCGAGGAGCGCAACGCCGCGAACGGCAAGGACATCGAACGGCTGCTGGAGGCCGCTGCTACGCCGCCCGGCGGCGCCGAGCCGCCCACCTACCCGTACCCGGCCTGAGAGAGGAGACGGTCATGGCTGGAGCCACCTGGGAACGCTGTGTCCGCGAGGTGACGCTGTCGGCGGATCCGTACACCGTCGGCCTGGTCGGCTCGGGGTGGAGCAACCTCTCCACCGGTCTCGGCCACCTGCGCGACTCCCTCGTCGGCCGGTCGTTCGTCGGCCCGATCGCGGCCGGTCAGGAGCGCCCGCACACCGGCGGCCTGCCCGGGATGCTCGCCGGCTGGAAGGGCAGCGGCGGCGACGCGTACCGCGAGCACCTGTCCGAGATCGGCAAGGACATCGAGGACCTCATCACGCACGCCAGCAACGTCAGTGGCGCGCTGTCGCGGATCGAGGGTGACATCCGCAAGACGGTGGCGAGCATCCCGATCCCGCTGATGGACAACTTCGGCTGGAACGAGTGGAGTCTGCCCGGCGGCACCGAGCTGGACGACGCCCGCGACGGGGAGAGCCAGTCCGGCTTCCTCGCCGCGCTGCGCAGCGACTACCAGGGCAACCAGTCCTTGTACGCCGACGGCGCGTTCCGCGACAAGGCCGACGACCTGGAAGCCACCATGAAGATCGACGGCAACGCCAGCGACCAGAAGCGTGGCGGCTGGTGGGACACCAAGTCGCACCTCGACAACTGGTACAACGACAACCAGAAGGCGGCCAACGCGGCGATGGCGCCGTTGCCGGCCGCGGTCGAGGCCGAGCGCCCCAAGCTGGCCGTACCCCAACACAAGGACGACTTCGGCGACGGCTACCGGGGCGACCCGCGTGTTCCCCCGTCGGGCGTACCCGGTGGTGGCCTGCCCGGCGGCGGCGCACCCGGCGGCGGTATGCCCGGTGGTGGCATGCCCGGTGGCGGCCCGATGCCGTCCATCGGCAGCACCGGCATCGGTGGTGGCACGCCCGGTGGCGGCTCGTACACGCCGCCCCCGGGTGGTCCCGGCGGCGGCCTGCCGGGCGGCGGCTCCTACACCCCGCCGACCACCGGGGGGATCCCCGAGCTCGGTGGCGCCCCCGGCTCGGGCACACCGGAGTACGGCAGCGGTCTGGCCGGCGCGGGCGGGCCCGGCACGGTCACCGCCGGTGGGCCGGGCACGCTCGGCCTCGGGGCCGGCGGCGTCGGCGGTGGCGCGGGTGGACTGAGCGCCGGTGGCGGCGGCTTCGGCGGCGGTGGCGCCGGCCTGGGCTCGGCCGGTGGGATCGGCGGCGGTGGGATCGGCGCGGCCGGCGGCATGGCCATGGGCGGCCTGCCCGGCATGGTCGGCGGCGGTAACGGCAAGGTTCCGCCGCTGACCAGCGCGGCCAGCGCGCTGAAGGCCGCGGCCGCGGCGGGACCGGGCGGCGCGGCCGGTACGCGTGGCGGGATGGCCGGCGCCGGAATGATGGGCGGCGGAATGATGGGCGGTCACGGCGGTGCCGGTCACGGCGGCGACGCGGCAGGGCACTCGTCATGGTTGACTGAGGACGACGATCCGTGGGGTACCGGTGACGGTGCGTCCCCGGGCATCCTGCGATGAGGACGGACGGATGAAGGTGCACGTCGGCGCGCTCCGGCCGGTGGCGGCCGGTCTGCTTGCCGGACTGATGCTGCTGGGCGCCGCCCAGCCGGCGGTCGCCGCTCCGCGTCGCGCCGAGCAGTGGTATCTGGACGAGCTGCGGATCGACCGGGCGCACCAGATCTCCACCGGCCGGGGCGTCGTCGTGGGCGTGGTGGACACCGGCGTCGACGCGGGGCACCCCGACATGCGGGGCCAGTTGCTGGCCGGGGGAAGCACCCGTGATTCCGGCGACGGGCGGCGCGACCCGGACGGTCACGGCACCCACATGGCGGGGATCATCGCGGCCAACGGGACCGGGGTGGTGGGCATCGCGCCCGACGCCCGGATCCTGCCCATCCGGAAGCCCGCCGGCGACGCGTTCACCTCGGACGACTCCGCGCGGGGCATCCGGATGGCTGTCGACGGCGGGGCGAAGGTGCTCAACCTGTCGTACGGCGGTGCCGGAGCCGTGGAGGAGGTCGAGGCGGCCGCGATCCGGTACGCGCTGGAGCGCGACGTGGTCGTGGTGGCCGCCGCAGGTAACGCCCGGCAGGCCGGCCCGGACGTCACCTCACCCGCCAAGATCCCCGGCGTGATCGCGGTGACCGGCACGGTCCGGGGCGGGGGCTTCTGGTCCGGATCGGCCTCCGGGCCGGAGGCGGTGATCGCCGCGCCCGGTGACGAGGTCTACAACATCGGACCGGACCGGGGCTACGGCTGGGGTGACGGCACCTCCGACGCCGCCGCCGTCGTCTCCGGCGTCGCGGCGCTGATCCGGTCGAAGTACCCGAAGCTCTCCGCGCCCGACGTGATCAACCGGATCATCCGTACCGCCCGGGACGCCGGCCCGCCCGGCCGCGATCCGCGGTTCGGCTTCGGCCGGATCGACCCGGTGGCGGCACTCACCGCCGACGTACCGGGAGTGTCGGCGAACCCGCTGCTCGGGGCCGCCGCGCCGAGCGCGTCGGCGCCACCGGCCGCCGCCGAGGACGACAACTTCGACGTGACGAAGTACGGCGACCGGGGCGGTCCCACCGACCAGCAGGTGATGGTCATCGGTATCGGCATCGCCGTGGTGCTCGTGGTGCTGCTGGCGCTCGTGGCGTTCCTGATCTGGAACCGCCGCCGTCACCGGCGTGAACTGGCCCGGGCGGGCACGGTCCCGGACGAGGAACTGGACCGGCTGAACGGTCAGGGTCCACCGGTCCCCGCCGGTCACGCGGCCGCCCCGCCGCCCGGCTACGGCGCACCCGGCGGCTACCCGCAGCCCGGCGCGCACCCCCACCAGGGCGGGTATCCCCAGCAGGGCGGATACCCGCAGCCGGGGGCGTACCCGCCGCCGGGCGAGGGCGCCTACCCGCCCCAGGGGCAGGCCCACCACGCCCCACCCGGTCAGAGCCCCTACGCCCCACCCGGCGACAACCGCTCCTGACCCACCCACCCACCCAGCCCGCCCTCGGCCCGACGATCATGAAGTTGGCGGCACATTCGGAGATCGACTTCGCCGCTAACTTCATGATCAGCGGGGCGAGGGCGGGGGCGGGGCGGGGCGGGGGTGGGGGCGGGCGAGGGGTGGGGTTTGGGTGGGTTTGGGGTGGGTGGGGTGGCCCCGGGTGTGGGGCGTGGCGGGCGCTGCGTCAGGATGAGACCGATACGCAGGCACAGCCGAGGAGCTCACGATCGCCAGAAAGCCTCAACCCGAGGGCGGCCAGGCCCCCGTCGTCCAGCGGGTCCGTATCCGGTACGCCAAGCGTGGGCCGCTGCGGTTCACCTCGCACCGGGACTTCGCCCGAGCCTTCGAGCGCGCGCTGCGCCGGGCCGGCGTGCCGATCGCCTTCTCCCAGGGGTTCACCCCGCACCCGAAGATCTCGTACGCCTCGGCCGCCCCGACGGGTGTGGCGAGTGAGGCCGAGTACCTGGAGATCGGGCTCCGCGAGCCGGTCGACCCGGCGAAGCTGCGCGAAGCCCTCGACGGTGCCCTCTCGCCCGGACTCGACGTACTCGACGCGGTGGAGGCCACCGGCGGCAGTCTGGCCGACCGGATCGAGGCGTCGTACTGGCGCATCGAGTTGCCCGAGGTCGACCCGAAGGTGCTCGCGCAGGCGGTGGCGGCCTTCACCGCCGCCGACGAGATCCAGGTCGAGCGGATGACCAAGCAGGGACGGCGTACGTTCGACGCCCGAGCGGCAGTGGTATCCATCGATGTGATGGCTCCGGCTGAGACGCCTTCCGGGGCGGCGGCCGTACCGTGTGCGATACTCGAACTGGTCGTGCGGCAGGTCACCCCGTCCGTTCGGCCCGATGACGTCCTGTCCGGCCTCCGCGCGGTGGCCGCCCTGGAGCCGCCGGTCACCCCGAAGGTGATCCGGCTGGCGCAGGGCACGCTGACCGCGCAGGGCGAGATCGTCGATCCGTTGGAAGCGGATCGCGACGGGGCAACCATCGGAGAGCGCTGACCGTCGGTCAACGCTCTGGCAGGCAGACTTCGGCGGTCGCGCGTTTGCGCGCCCGGCGGAAACACCTTTGCGGCAACCCTGCGTGGCAGCGCTCACCCGCGCCCGGGGCGGCCAGAACTGGAGAACGTCCATGCTCGAGAACGAGCCCGAGGGCGGCGAACGGACCGGCGCAGAGCCGGCCGGGACGACCGCCGACAGTGCCACCACCTCCGGCAGCGCCGCGAGCGCGACCCCGGCCGGTGCCGAGGGAGCCACCACGGAAGGCACCGTGGAGGGCGTCGCCGAGACCAAGCCGCCGGCCCGTAAGCGGGCCAGCCGCCGCAAGGCCGCTCCGCTGAACCAGCCGGAGCAGACCGACGCGCCGGTCGAGGCGTCCACCACGGTGACCGGCAGCGGCGAGTCGCCGCAGGCCGAGGTGTTCGCACCGATTGCCGGTGAGTTGGACACCGCGCCCAAGACCACCCGCCGGCGTCGTAAGGCGACGCCGGCGAAGGCGGTCGAGGAACCGGTGGCCGCGGCCGGGGTGGAGGCCGCCTCGGAGGAGGTCGTGCCGCCGGTCAAGGTGACCCGGATCCGTCGCCGCAAGGCCACGCCGGCTGCCGAGACCGTCGCCCCGGACGAGACCGCCGCCGCGGGGCAGGCGCCCGCGGACGGCGTGATCGACGGGCCGGTGTCCGCGCCCGGTGGCGATCTGATCGCCGAGGGACGCGCCGACATCGACGGCGGCGAAGCAACCGCCCCGGGCGGGACCGCCACCGAGGAGACCGCCGGTACCGCCGCCGGGACCGGCGGGCGGACCCGCAGCGGTCGGCGCGCCGCCAAGACCACCGCCGCCGGCGAGAAGACCACCAGCGGGAGCCGGGCCGCCGCCGGTACGGCGAGCATCGGCGCCGTTGAGAGCACCGTCGAGGACGTCGAGGACGAGGACGCCGAGAGCGAGACCGGCGGGACCGTCGAGGACGCGGGCGCCGCTGCCGCGCGTACCCAGGAGGCCGACCTGGCCCGCAGCGGCGGCCCGGCGGACGCGACGGGCGTCGTGTCGACGGGCGCCGCCGTGCCGCGCGTGGCCGAGGAGCCGGCCGAGACGCCGCCGCCCACCAGCCGCCGCCGTCGAGCCGCGCTCTCCGCGCCGACAGTCCTGTTCATGGCGCCGCAGCCCGACGAGGCGCCGGCCGTCCAGGTGACGTACCCGGCGGCGGAGGAGCCGATCGAGGAGGCGGTCGAGACCGGCCGGCGCCGCCGTCGCGGCCGCCGTGAGGTCGAGACGGTCGAGGCCGAAGTCGAGCCGGAGGTCGCCGAGGAGGAGTCCGCCGCCGAGGCCGAGGAGGCCGTCGAGGGGGACGAGGACGACGAGACGGCCGCGGGCCGCCGTCGCCGTCGCCGGGGCCGCCGGGGTCGTGGCCGGGGCAAGGGCGGCGCGGACGAGGCCGACGACGAGGACGGCGAGGAGCCCGTCGCGGCCGAGACCGCCGAGGGTGAGGCCGAGGAGTCCGCGGAGGACGAGGAGGCCGAGGGCGAGGGGATGACCCGCCGCCGTCGCCGTCGTCGCCGCCGGGGCGCCGGGGAGGCGGACACCGCCGCCGAGGACGGTGTGCCGACCGTCGTCAAGATCCGTGAGCCGCGCAAGCCGGTCGACGAGGTGCAGGGTGTCTCCGGCTCGACCCGGCTGGAGGCCAAGCGGCAGCGCCGCCGGGACGGCCGCGAGCAGCGGCGTACCCGCCCGCCGATCCTCAGCGAGTCGGAGTTCCTGGCCCGCCGCGAGGCGGTGGACCGGGTGATGGTGGTCCGCCAGCGCGGCGACCGCACCCAGATCGCCGTGCTCGAGGACGGCGTGCTCGTGGAGCACTACGTCACGCGGAACTCGTCCGGCACCATGGCCGGCAACGTGTACCTGGGCAAGGTCCAGAACGTCCTGCCGAGCATGGAGGCGGCCTTCGTCGACATCGGGCGGGGGCGCAACGCGGTCCTGTACGCCGGTGAGGTCAACTGGGACGCCACCGGCCTGGAGGGCCGGGCCCGCTCGATCGAGCAGGCGCTGCGCTCCGGCGACTCGGTGCTGGTGCAGGTGACCAAGGATCCGATCGGGCACAAGGGTGCGCGGCTGACCAGCCACATCGCGCTCTCCGGCCGGCACCTGGTCTACGTGCCGAACGGCAACGCCTCCGGGATCAGCCGCAAGCTGCCCGACACCGAGCGCAAGCGGCTGCGGGACGTGCTGAAGAAGCTGGTGCCGGACGGCGCCGGGGTGATCGTCCGGACCGCGGCCGAAGGCGCCAGCGAGGACGAACTGGCGCGTGACGTCAAGCGGCTCCAGGCGCAGTGGGAGGACATTCAGGCCAAGGCGACCGAGGGCGGCGCCCCGGTGCTGCTCTACGAGGAGCCGGACCTGGTCATCCGCGTGGTCCGGGATCTCTTCAACGAGGACTTCCGCGAGCTTGTCATCGAGGGTGAGCCGGCGTACGACCTGGTCGAGTCGTACCTGTCGCACGTGTCGCCGGACCTGGTGGCGCGGCTGCGCCGGCACGCCGGGGTGGCGGACGTGTTCGCCGAGTACCGGATCGACGAGCAGATCCTCAAGGGGCTGGACCGGAAGGTCTTCCTCCCGTCGGGCGGCTCGTTGGTGATCGACCGCACCGAGGCGATGACCGTCGTCGACGTCAACACCGGCAAGTACACCGGCTCCGGGGGCAACCTGGAGGAGACGGTCACCCGCAACAACCTGGAGGCGGCCGAGGAGATCGTGCGCCAGCTGCGGCTGCGTGACCTCGGCGGCATCGTGGTGATCGACTTCATCGACATGGTCCTGGAGTCGAACCGGGAGCTGGTGCTGCGCCGGCTCACCGAGTGCCTCGGCCGGGACCGCACCAAGCACCAGGTCACCGAGATCACCTCGCTCGGCCTGGTGCAGATGACCCGTAAGCGCATCGGCGCGGGCCTGCTGGAGGCGTTCAGCGAGACCTGCGAGTGCTGCAAGGGCCGGGGCGTGATCATCCACACCGAGCCGGTGCCGGAGAAGCCGCGCGGCGGGGCGGGGGAGAAGGTCAAGGCGGTCGCCTCGGCTGTCACCGCGCCGGCCGAGGAGAAGAGCGGCCGGCGCCGGGGCCGCAAGGCCGCCGCGGAGAAGCCCGCCGTGGAGGCCGCGCCGGAGCCCTCAGCCGAGCAGCCGCAGGCCGCCCCCGAGGCGCCGGCCGCCGTCGTGCCGCCGGTCGCCCCGGAGCGGACCGTCGCCGAGGTGGTCGAGACCGACGACGACTACTACGACACCCAGGGCTACGACCTGTCCCGGTTCGAGACGGACACGCCGGCCGCCCCGGCCGTGGCGGACAGCCAGGAGGGCGACTCGGCCCGGCTGGCCGCCGCCGACGACCCGGACGCGATCGGTGACGGCGACAACGACGACGACAGCGGCGCCCCGCGTCGCCGGGCGCGCCGTGGTGGCGCCCGGCGGCGTACCCGGCCGTGAGGCTCTGACCTGCTCGAACAGAACCCCTGAATCCGCACGCTATGGGTGGGTTCAGGGGTTCTGTCGTGTCCGTCGGCCGCCGGGAGGACGCGGACCGCGGGCCCGGTTTGGGGGGCGGGCCGGGTATGGCGTACGCTTGCCTGCGGCGCACTTTGGTGTGCCGAGTTCCCGCGTGCCCGCGCTGCCGGTGTCACGGCTCCCGGCGAGACGCCGTGGGAACGACCGCGAACGGTGTGACAGCCGACTGCGGTGGAATAGACGCCAGTAGCCTCAACGACAGGGAGTCCGCCTCCGATGTACGCGATCGTCAAGACCGGCGGCAAGCAGTACAAGGTCGCCGAGGGCGACGTGATCGAGGTCGAGAAGCTCGCCGGTGCCCCCGGCGACGCGGTGAAGCTCACCGCGGTGCTCCTCGTCGACGGTGACGACCTGGTGACCGACGCGGCGAAGCTCGCCAAGGTCGCGGTGTCCGGCGAGATCGCCGCGCACACCAAGGGCCCGAAGATCCGGATCCACAAGTTCAAGAACAAGACCGGCTACCACAAGCGCCAGGGTCACCGCCAGCCGCTGACCCAGGTCAAGGTGACCGGCATCTCCAGCGGGAAGTAGGTCGTCCTCCAATGGCTCACAAAAAGGGTGCGTCCAGCTCGCGTAACGGCCGTGACTCCGCGGCCCAGCGACTCGGCGTGAAGCGCTTCGGTGGTCAGGTCGTCAGCGCGGGTGAGATCCTCATCCGTCAGCGTGGCACCAAGTTCCACCCCGGTGACCTGGTCGGCCGTGGCGGCGACGACACGCTGTTCGCGCTGGCCGCCGGTTCGGTGCAGTTCGGCACCAAGCGCGGTCGCAAGACCGTCAGCATCGTGCCGCAGCAGTAGTTCTGAAAGCGTTGCGGGCCGCGGACCTCGAGTCCCGGCCCGCTTCGCTTTTTCACGCGCGGGGCGGACCCCGCTGGAAGGATTGGCGTCGTGACGACGTTCGTTGACCGGGTCGTCCTGCACATGCAGGCCGGCGACGGCGGGCACGGCTGTGTCTCGATCCACCGGGAGAAGTTCAAGCCGTTCGGCGGGCCGGACGGCGGCAACGGCGGCCACGGCGGCAGCGTGTCGCTGGTGGTCGACCCGCAGGTCACCACACTGCTCGACTTCCACTTCCGGCCGCACCTGAAGGCCGAGAACGGCAAGGGCGGCGCCGGCTCGAACCGGGACGGCGCCAACGGCCGCGACCTGCTCATCAAGGTCCCGAACGGCACCGTCGTGCAGAGCCTCGACGGCGAGGTGCTGGCCGACCTGGTCGGCGTCGGCACCACGTTCGAGGCGGCCCGGGGCGGCCGGGGCGGGCGCGGCAACGCCTCACTGGCGAACGCCCGCCGCAAGGCGCCCGGCTTCGCGGAGCTGGGTGAGCCCGGCGACCGGCTCGACGTCGTGCTGGAGCTCAAGAGCGTCGCCGACGTGGGCCTGGTCGGCTTCCCGTCCGCCGGCAAGTCCTCGCTGATCTCGGTGATCTCCGCGGCCAAGCCGAAGATCGCCGACTACCCGTTCACCACGCTGGTGCCCAACCTGGGCGTGGTCCGGGTCGACAACCACACCTTCACCGTCGCCGACGTACCCGGCCTGATCCCGGGTGCGGCCAGCGGCAAGGGCCTGGGCCTGGAGTTCCTCCGCCACGTCGAGCGCTGCGCCGTGCTGGTGCACGTGATCGACACCGCGACGCTGGAGCCCGGCCGCGACCCGCTCGCCGACATCGACGCCATCGAGGCCGAGCTGTCCCAGTACGGTGGGCTCGCCGACCGGCCCCGGCTGGTCGCGCTCAACAAGGTCGACGTGCCGGACGGCAAGGACCTCGCCGACATCGTCCGCCCCGACCTGGAGGCCCGCGGCCTGCGGGTCTTCGACGTCTCCACCGCCACCCGCGAGGGTCTGCGCGAACTGATGTACGCGATGGCGGAGCTGGTCGACCAGGGCCGCCGCGCCGCCCCGCCCGCCGAGCCGACCCGGATCGTGATCCGCCCGAAGGCGGTCGACGACGCCGGCTTCACCATTGAGGCCGAGCCGGACGGCTCGTACACGGTGCGCGGCAGCCGGCCGGAGCGCTGGGTCAAGCAGACCAACTTCGACAACGACGAGGCGGTGGGCTACCTGGCCGACCGGCTGGCCCGCCTCGGCGTCGAGGAGAAGCTCGCCAAGGCCGGCGCGCAGGCCGGTGACCTGGTGCGCATCGGCGACCGGGAGTTCGACTGGCAGCCGACGCTCTACGCCGGCGTCGACTTCGTACCCGGTAACCGGGGCACCGACGTGCGGCTCGAGGAGAAGTCGAACCGCCCGTCGGCGTCCGACCGGCTGGCGGCCCGCAAGGCCCGCCGGGTCCGGCCGGAGGACGAGGTCGAGGCCGCGCCCGCGGCGGAAGCGGACGCCGAGTAGCCGTTCCCGGGTCGGTGGCGGGAAACCTGCGCGAAATCCGGCCGATCTAGCGTACGGGCATGTTGATCGAGTCCCGTCCCGCCACCGATCCGGAGATCGCCGCGCTCGTCGTCGCCCAGCAGCGTGAGCTGCGCGACGCGGACGGCGGGCTGGACGGGCAGGTCACCGTCGTGCACACCGACATCCACTACCTGGCCGCCGTGGTGGGCGGCCGGGCGGTCGGCTGCGGTGGGCTCCAGGCGCTCGACGCCGAGACCGGCGAGCTGAAGCGGATGTACGTGCGGCCGGCGTACCGGGGGCGGGGCATCGCCCGGCAGCTGCTGGTGGCGCTGGAGGAACTGGCGTTCCGGCACGGGCACCGCACCGTGTGCCTGGAGACGGGCACCTACCTGCCGGCCGCGATCGCGCTCTACCGATCAAGCGGTTACGAGCCGATCCCGGTGTACGGCGAGTACGTGGACAACCCGTACAGCGTCTGCTTCGCCAAGCGGCTGCCGGTGGCGGCCTGACGCTCGCACACCATCGCCGGTCCTTCTCGGCCCGCTCGCGCCTGCCCTCCGGCCCGGCGCCGGGCCGGGGCACCCGCGTACCGGGGTGTCTCGCCTGGTCAGGGGCGGTCGAAGGGTGCCTCCACCCGGGTACCGGTGCCGAGGTTGTTGTTGAGCAGGAGGCCGGCGGCGAGCATGCCGAACCCGAGGGCCAGGTGCAGCCAGTTGTCGGCGTCGTTCACCGGCACGAAGTTGACCGAGGTGTCCCTGTCGATGGCGAAGCCGTACAGCCACAGCACCAGGTAGAGCGCGCCGCCGCCGGCCAGGAAGACCCGCGCGCCGCCCAGCCGCCGGGCCATCACCAGACCGACCAGCCCGAACAGCAGGTGCAGCAGGTTGTGCAGCACCGACACCTGGAACACCCCGAGCAGTTTCGCCTCGGAGTGGTGCCCGGCGAAGGTCATCTCGCCGTAGTGCGTGGTGATGCCGGGAATGAAGCCGAGCACGCCGATGAGCGCGAACAGGGCCGCCGCCGCGAGGGCGACCTTCTGCACCGCAGGCCGGGCGGGTGCGTGTTCGCGCACGTCACGTGCCATCCCTGTCACCCCCGTGGACCTCGCCGCCGCCCGGGCGGGCGGGCACCTCATTGTCTGACCGGAGTGGGGCGCTCCCGCAGAGAATTCACGAATCAGGCATGGACCCGCCGACCTCGGGTAGGTCGATTGTCATGCGGAAACAATCCGCGTACCCCCCGGAGACACCCGCTGGGAAACACGAGCGGAAGGGACACCATGACTCAGGATCTTTCCCCCAGTTCGGCCACGTACCAGTCGACGAACGGTGGTGGCGGCGTACGTGACCAGGCCCGCCAGGTCGGCTCCGACGCCGCGAGCGCGGGCGGCGCCGTCGCGCAGACCGCCAAGGAGCAGGGCCGGGAGGTGGTGGGCGAGGCCAGGCGGCAGGCCCGCGACCTCTACGGCGAGACCCGCAGCCAGGTCACCGCCCAGGCCGGTCAGCAGCAGCAGCGCGCCGCCAGCGGACTGCGTTCGCTCGCCGACGAGATGCGCACCATGGCGCAGCAGGGCGGCGGCTCCGGGCCGGTCACCGAGCTGGCCCACCAGGCGGCCGAGCGGGTGCACGGCGTGGCCGGCTGGCTGGAGCAGCGCGAGCCGGGTGACCTGCTCAACGAGGTGAAGAGCTACGCCCGCCGCAACCCGGGCACGTTCCTCGTCGGCGCGGCGCTGCTCGGCGTGGTCGCCGGGCGGCTCACCCGCAACATCACCGCGCTCGGCGACGGCAGCGCGGCGCGGCCGGCGTACGACCCGGACCGCACCGCCGTCATCCCGACCGCGCGTGAGGTGCCGGACCAGGTGCCGCCGGGCGGCTACCTCGACCCGACGCCGGGCAGCTACGCCGAGCCGGACCCGGGCTACTCCGCGCCGGGCGCGACCTACCCGGGTGGCGGCGCCCCGAACACCTGGGCCGACCCGGCGGGTGGCACCGGTCAGCCGCTGCCGCCGCCGGAGCGTACCGACCCGCTGCCGGGTGTCCCGTCGACCGGCGCTCACCGCCCGTGACCGGGCGTACCGGCGGAAGGGAGGCGACGGCATGACCGTACCCACGCAGGACCCCGGCTATCAGGCGGCGGGTGCCCCGCCCCACGCCGACGAGGTGCGCGGCAGCTCGCTCGGCGACCTGATGCGCCAGGTCACCACTGACCTGTCCACGCTGATGCGCCAGGAGGTCGAGCTGGCGAAGGCGGAGATCCGCCAGGAGGGCAAGAAGGCGGGCAAGGCCGCCGGACTGTTCGGCGGCGCCGGCTTCGGCGGCTACATGGTGGCGCTGTTCGTCTCGATCGCGATCTGGCAGTTCCTCGACAACGTCATGGACTCCGGGCTGGCCGCGCTGATCGTGGCCGTCATCTGGGCCGCTGTCGCGGCGGTCCTGTACTCGATGGGCAAGAAGAACGCCGAGCGGATCCGCGGCCTGAAGCAGACGAACGACAGCGTGCAGCGCATCCCCGACGCGCTCAAGCCGCACCCGGAGGGAGTCACCCGATGAGCACCGATCCCGAGCAGATCCGCCGCGAGATCGAAGCCACCCGCAACAACCTCAGCTCGGATGTGGACGCCCTGGCGTACAAGGTCAGCCCGAGCCGCATCGTCGACGACCGCAAGCAGCGCGTCCGCAGCGCGCTGACGAACGTGAAGGACAAGGTGATGGGAACCGCTTCGGACCTCGGCCACAGCACCGGCCACGCCGCCCACTCGGTGGGCGACCACGCCTCCTCGATGGCGTCCACCGTGGGCGACAAGGCGCAGTCCGCCGCCGCCACGGTGAGCGACGCCGCGCACCGGGCGCCGCAGGTGGTGCGGCGCAAGTCCGAGGGCAACCCGATCGCCGCCGGGGTGATCGCCTTCGGTGTCGGCATGCTGGTCTCCTCGCTGATCCCGGCCACCCGCCGCGAGCAGCAGGTCGCCGCGCAGGTCAAGGAGAAGGCCGCCGAGCACGGCGGGGTGGTGAAGGAGAAGCTGGGCGAGGTCGCCGGTGAGCTGAAGGACGAGTTGCGCGAGCCGGCGCAGCACGCCGCCGAGTCGGTGAAGGCCACCGCGCAGGACGCCGCGTACGCGGTCAAGGACGACGGCCGCGCCGCCGCCCAGGACGTCCGGCACAGCGCCGAGCAGGTGCGGTCCTGACGGTCCGCGCCCTCGGTAAGGAAGGGCCCCTTCTTATCGCCCAGGCGATAAGAAGGGGCCCTTCCTTACACCTCGGCGCGCAGCGGCGGGGGCACCGCCCCGGTCTCCACCCAGAGCACCAGATCGTCGGGGCGGTGGCGCGCCATCCGCCGGCGCAGGACCCCCGTGGGGTGGGCCGCCGTCCGCAGCCGGCCGCCCGCGTAGGGCACCCCGCCACGCAGCCGCCGGCCCACCGCCAGCCAGGCGCACAGGCCGCGTTCCAGCACCCAGACGGGCGCGGCCAGGCTGGTGTGCGCCGGGAAGACCCGGGCACCGCCGGCCCGTCGCCGGCCCAGCTCCGCCACGGCCACCGTCGCCAGTCCGGCGCGCAGCAGCAAGCCGGGCCGGCGGGTGGCGAGCGCGACGGCCGTCGCCGGCAGCACCGCCAGCGCGGCCAGCAACCACACCGGCCGGGCCGTCTCGTCGTACGCCTGCCGGACGCGCTGCCCGAGGAAGTGCGCGACGGAGGGCGGGAGCCGCCGCACGTACAGCCACGCCGGGGTGGCGGTGCTGCCGCCGTACGCGCGCACGGTCCGGAACAGCTCCAGGTTCTCGAAGAGCACGTCGGGGTCGTAGCCGCCCATCGCCAGGAACGTGCTCCGCCGCACCCCGAGCGTGCCCGGCCAGTCGCCGCCGAACACGCGGGCCAGCAACGTCCGGCCGGTGTCCCACCAGGCGTGCCAGGGCAGCGGGTCCAGGTGGTTCTGCGGCCGGACCAGGTCCACCCCGTCCAGCAGTTGGTGCACCGCCAACAGGGCCGCCCGGTCGTACCGGACGTCGTCGTCGGCGATCACCACGTGCTCGTGCCGGGCCAGCGCGACGCCGGTGAGCACGCCGAGCACCTTGCCGTTGCGCCCGCGCAGCGCCGGGTCCGGCGGCACGTGCCGGACCAGCCCGCGCCAGGCGTCGGCGTGCCGGGCGAACAGCTCCGGCGCCGATCCGTCGACCACCACCACGTCGACCCACCGGCTCAGCTCCCGCAGGTACCCGGTCAGCTCGTCCAGGCCGCCGTCGTCGGGGGCGCGCAGCGGCAGGACGTACGCCATCGGCAGCCGGACCGGCGCGGACGCCGTGCCCTCGTCGCGTGGCGGCGTGGCGGTCGGTCGGGTCATGTCGTCTCCCTCGTGCCGGGTGACGCGACTTGCCCGGAATGCAGCTGCTGAAACTGTTTCGGGCGGACTGTGTCGGGTAGCGAAGCCGGCGAGGTCGATCCCGGCCTGGCCCGGTTCAGCGCAGCGGGCGTACCCCACCGGCCGGGCGTGCGCCGTCGGCCGGGCGTACCCCGTCGAGCACCAGCCCGCCGGGCGGCAACGCCGGCATGGCGCCGAGGTCGAGCGCCAGATCCTGCGGCGGTACGCGGTAGCTCATCGCGCCGGTCAGGTTCGTCACCGCCCGCTTCATCAGCTCGATCGTGATCCACTCACCGGCGCAGCGGTGGCCGGTGAAGTGGTCGCCGCCGCCCTGCGGGACCAGGCCGAACGGGTCGTCGCGCCAGCCGGCGAAGCGTTCCGGCCGGAACCGTTCCGGCTCCGGCCACACGTCGGGGTGGTGGTTGGTGCCGTACAGGTCGAGCAGTACCCGCCGGCCCTGCGGGAACGCGTAGCCGCGCCACTGGAACGAGCGTCGGA
Organism: Micromonospora sp. AB353; assembly: GCF_049538395.1. NCBI lineage: Bacteria > Bacillati > Actinomycetota > Actinomycetes > Micromonosporales > Micromonosporaceae > Micromonospora > Micromonospora sp. AB353. Next base: position 15,271 of record NZ_JBMVFV010000046.1, read on the forward strand.
CCCGGGCCGCGGCGACCGGGAAGAACGGGTAGTAGCGGCGTACCTCCTGCACGAACTGCTCGGTCGCGGCGTCGTCGCCCGGCAGCCGGTCCCGCCAGTGCGGGTGGTCGTGCAGCGCCAGCGCGGCGAAGACCACGTACCGGTCCACCGCGACGGTGGGGCGCAGCACGTTCAGCAGCTCCACAGCGGCGATCCGGCGGGGCAGCGGCAGCCCTCGTTCGTCCCGGTGCCCGGCCACCACCGCCAGCGCGCTGCCCTCCGGGGCGGGTACCGCGCCCGCGCGTACCCGCTCGATCAGCTCGCCGGCCCAGCGTTGCGCGTGCCGGCGGCCGAGCCGCCCGCGCCAGTGCCGGGGGCCCACCGCGGCAGGCGCCTCGATCATGGCGTGCATCTCGGCGGTGCGGCGCGGCACGTCGGCCTCGGCCAGCGGCACCCCGGCCCAGGCCCAGACCGTACGGGTCAGGATCTTTCCCACCTCGTCGTAGAGCACCACCGGGCCGCTGCCCGCCCAGTCGGGGATCCGGGCCCGCCACTGCTCGTCGAAGATCTCCCCGAGGCGGTGGATCGCGGCCGGCGTCATGATCGACATGAACATCGCCTTGCGGACCCGGTGGGCCTGCCCGTCGAGGCCCTGCACGCCGCCGACGCCGGTGAGCGTGCGCTGCCCGCGCATCGGCATGGCGCCGCGCCGGACGAACCGCTCCTCGTCGTAGAACAGCTCGGCGGCCTCCCGGCCGCGCAGGCAGATCGTCGGCTCCAGCAGCAGCCGGGTCTGGAAGACGTCGCTGCCGAGGCGGTCGCAGCGGGAGCCGACGAAGCGGTATCCCTCCCGGAGGAACGCCAGCGTGCTGTCCGGGCTCCGGTCGCTCGGCATGGTGCTCATCTCGGCTGCTCCTGACGCGGTTCGGCGGCGCTGCCTACCTACCCGGGCCGGCGCGGCCGAACCCTCCATTCCAGCAGCTCCGGCCCCGTGGGGGAGGGGCCGGCCACGCGGGCGGGCGCTGGCCCCTCCCCGGGCGCGGAGAAGCTGGTTTCCTCGGGTTCGCGGACCGGCGGCGACCGGCCCGCCGCCCGCCGGCGCGACGCCCGGCGGGCGTCATCGACGACGGGGGAGGGCACCGATGCGTGACGACAGGGCGGCACGACGGCACCGCGAGGCACCGGCCCGGCTGCGCGGCGACGGCCGCGACGGGCCGCTGATCGGCACGCCCCGGCGCGCCGCCGCCCGCCCGCCGCGCCACTTCACCGTGCACCTGGGCTTCGCCGCCGCCGATCCGGCCGTCGCGCGGGAGCACGCCGTGGCGTACGCCGAAGCACTCGGCCTGCTCCGCCCGGAGCTGGCGCTCGGTGCGGCGGCGCTGTCCCCGGCGGACGCCTGGCACCGCGCCGAGCGGTTGTTCTGCGACGCCGCCGGGCCAGACGGCGAGCGCTGCGCCGACGTGGCCGGTCACCCCGGCTTCCACCACGCGCCCGGCCCAGGTGGGCTCGGCTGGGGCGACGGTGACTGAGGTGCGCTCAGTCCAGGTCGAACTCGCCGTCCTGGGCGCCCGCGACGAACGCGTCCCACTCGGCCTGGGTGAAGACCAGCACCGGCCCGTCCGGCTCGGCGGAGTTGCGCATACCGATCAGGTCGTCGACGAAGGCCACTTCGACCGCTCCCTCCGAGGTGTCGCCCTCAGCCCGCTGCCAAACCGCCCGGGAGAGGTCGAAATCGCCCTTGGGGTGCTGACCCATCGCTGTTCCTCCATCGCCATGCGTAACGAGACGGCCCGAGCGGACCTCATCGGGCAGGATAAGCGGATGCCGAGCCTCACCCGTGCAGAGGCGACCGCGCGCCGCGCGTCGATCACCGTCGAGTCCTACGATGTGGACCTCGACCTGACCGGCGACGCCGAGCGGTTCCGCTCCGCCGTCACCATCCGGTTCCGGGCCACCCCCGGCGCTGAGACCTTCGTCGACGTCAAGCCGCGCCGACTCCTCGCCGCCCGCCTCAACGGCAACGACCTCGACCCGGCCCTGCTCGCCGGCGACCGGTTGCCGCTGACCGGCCTGGCCGAGGACAACACGCTCACCGTCGAGGCCGAGATGGCCTACTCCAACACCGGCGAGGGGCTGCACCGTTTCGTCGACCCGGCCGACGGCGAGACCTACCTCTACGCGATGTCCTTCCTGGACGACGGGCCGCGCCTCTTCGCCGCGTTCGACCAGCCCGACCTGAAGGCGCCGGTGACGCTGACCGTCACCGCGCCGCCGGAGTGGACCGTCGCCGCCAACGGGCCGCTCGCCGACCGGCCCGCGCCCGGGCGCTGGGAGTTCGCCACCACCGAGCCGCTCGCGACCTACTTCGTCTCGCTGATCGCCGGGCCCTGGCACGTGCTGCACGCCGAGCACGACGGCATCCCGCTCGGCCTCTACTGCCGACGTTCGCTCGCCGCCCACCTGGACGCCGACGCCGAGGAGATCTTCACCGTCACCCGGCAGTGCTTCGACCGTTTCCACGAGCTGTTCGCCGAGCGCTACCCGTTCGGCAAGTACGACCAGGCGTTCGTGCCCGAGTTCAACGCCGGCGCGATGGAGAACCCGGGCCTGGTCACGATCCGCGACGACTACGTCTTCCGCTCCGCCGTCACGGACACCCAGCGGGAGTTGCGCGCCACCACCATCGCGCACGAGATGGCGCACATGTGGTTCGGCGACCTGGTCACCATGAGCTGGTGGGACGACCTCTGGCTCAACGAGTCCTTCGCCGAATACCTCGGCACCCGGGTCACCGCCGAGGCGACCCGGTTCGACCGGGCGTGGACCACGTTCGCCAGCCGCCGCAAGGCGTGGGGCTACACCGCCGACCAGCGTCCCTCCACCCACCCGGTGGCGCCGGAGGAGGTCGCAGACGCCGCCCAGGCGCTGCTGAACTTCGACGGCATCTCGTACGCCAAGGGCGCCAGCGTGCTGCGCCAGCTCGTCGCCTGGCTCGGTGACGAGGCGTTCCTGGCCGGGCTGAACGCGCACTTCGCCGCGCACCGCTTCGGCAACGCGACGCTCGCCGACCTGCTGGCCGCCCTGGGTACGGCGAGCGGCCGCGACCTGGACGGCTGGGCGGAACGCTGGCTGCGCCGCGCGCAGGTGAACACGCTGCGGGTCGACACCGCCATGGACGCCGACGGGCGGTGGACCGACGTGGCGATCGTGCAGACCGCCCCGGCGAGCCACCCGGTGCTGCGGCCGCACCGCATCGGGGTGGCCCACCACAGCGCCGACGGCCCGGCGTACCGGTTCGAGGTCGACCTCGACCCCGACGCCGACGGCGGCCGGACGCCGCTGCCCGAGCTGGTCGGACGGCCCGCCACCGGGCTCGTGCTGCCGAACGCCGGTGACCTGACGTTCGCCAAGATCCGCCTCGACCCGGCCTCGGCGGACGCCGTGCCGCTGCTGCTGCCGGGGCTCGACGACTCGCTGGCCCGGGCGCTGCTCTGGGCCGAGACGCTGGACGCGGTCACCGACGGGGAGCGGCCGGCCGGCGTGCTCGCCGGGCTGATCGCGGCGGCGCTGCCCGCCGAGACCGAGGTGACGATCGTCGAGGATGTGCTGCTGCTCAGCCGGCGGCTGATCGACCGCTACCTCGACCCGCTCGCCCGGGACGCGGCGCTGCTGCGGGTGGCGACCGCCTGCGGGGCGTTGCTCGACTCGGCACCCGCTGGCGGCTCCCTGCAACTGGCGGCGGCGCGGGGCCTGATCGGCGCCACCACCGACACGGCCATGCTGACCGGCTGGCTCGCCGGCAAGGACGTGCCCCCGGGCCTGGCGGTCGACGCCGACCTGCGCTGGGCGGTGCTGCGCCGGCTCGTGGTGCTCGGCGCGGCCGGTGCGCCGGAGATCGACGCCGAGGCCGACGGCGACCGCAGCGCCACGGGCGCCGAGCAGGCCGCCGCGTGCCGGGCCGCGCTGCCCGACGCCGACGCGAAGCGGGCAGCGTGGGAGATCGTCACGCGTAGCACCGAGTTGTCGAACCGTCTCGTCGAGGCGACCGCCGAGGGCTTCTGGCAGCCCGAGCAGGCCGAGCTGACCGCCGGGTACGTGGAGCGCTACTTCACCGACATGCCGGCGGCGGCGCGGCTGCGTACCGCGTGGGTGGCCGACGCGGTCACCGTGGCCGCGTACCCCCGCTACGCCGTGTCGCAACCCACCCGGGAGATGGCCGCGGCGCTGCTGGACCGCGACGACCTCACGCCCGGCCTGCGGCGATGGGTGACCGACCTGGACGACGACATGCGCCGGGCGCTGGTGGCCCGGACGGCGGTGGCGGCCGCGTCGGCCTGACCGGGGCACGCCGGGCGGGGCCTCCCGCCCGGCGTGGCCGACCCCGCCCGGGCCCGCCCGCCGCGCGGCCTACGATCGCGGGGTGGAGGAAGACATCCGGCGGGTCGGCATCATGGGTGGCACGTTCGACCCGATCCACCACGGGCACCTGGTGGCGGCGAGTGAGGTGGCCGACCGGTTCGGCCTGGACGAGGTCGTGTTCGTGCCGACCGGGCAACCGTGGCAGAAGGCGGAGGAAGCGGTCACCCCGGCCGAGGACCGCTACCTCATGACGGTGATCGCCACCGCCTCCAACCCGCGTTTCCAGGTGAGCCGGGTCGACATCGACCGCGGCGGCCCCACCTACACCGTCGACACGCTGCGCGACCTGCACGCCGAGTACGGCCCGAAGGCCCAACTGTTCTTCATCACCGGCGCGGACGCCCTGGAGCGCATCCTCTCCTGGAAGGACCTGGACGAGGCGCTCGAACTGGCCCACTTCATCGGTGTGACCCGGCCCGGGTTCGAACTCACCGACAAGCATCTGCCGGCCGACTCGGTGAGCCTCGTGCAGGTGCCCGCGATGGCGATCTCCTCGACGGACTGCCGCGCGCGGGTCGCCCGGGGCGAGCCGGTGTGGTACCTGGTGCCCGACGGTGTGGTGCAGTACATCGCGAAACGACGTCTTTACCAGCGGTGATTCGCCCCCGTGTGTCCCGGTTCATGCCTGAAATCGACCAGAACTGACAAGTCGCCACACCGCCGGGTGTGAGACGCTTGGAGGGTCGCACTGTTGATCGAAGGAGAACGGTGACAGTTTCCGAACGCGCGCACGAGCTGGCGATGGCCGCCGCCCAGGCCGCGGCCGACAAGAAGGCACAGGACATCGTCATCATCGACGTGGGCGACCAGCTCGCGATCACCGACGCGTTCCTGCTGGCCGCCGCTCCGAACGAGCGTCAGGTGCTCGCCATCGTCGACGCCATCGAGGAGCGCCTGCTGGAGTTGCCGGAGAAGGCCAAGCCGGTGCGCCGCGAGGGCGAGCGGGGCGGCCGCTGGGTGCTGCTCGACTACGTCGACATCGTGGTCCACGTCCAGCACACCGAGGAGCGCGAGTTCTACGCCCTCGACCGGCTCTGGAAGGACTGCCCGCAGATCCCGTTCACCGATCGCGACCTGGCCGACTCGGCCGCCGGCACCGCCACCGCCGAATGACCCGCCTGATCGTCTGGCGGCACGGCAACACCGACTGGAACGCCGGAAGCCGCGTCCAGGGCCAGACCGACGTGCCGCTCAACGACCTCGGCCGGGAACAGGCGCGCGCCGCCGCGCCGGTGCTGGCCGCGCTGCGCCCCGACGCGATCGTCGCCAGTGACCTGCGCCGGGCCGCCGACACCGCCGCCGCGCTCGCGGCGCTGACCGGGCTGCCGGTCCGCTCCGACGCCCGGCTGCGCGAACGGCACTTCGGCCAGTGGCAGGGCCTCACCCTGACCGAGGCGGCCGAGCGGTTCCCCGACGAGTACGCCCGCTGGCGGGCCGGGGACCCGGACCCCGGCGCCGGCATCGAGCCCCTCGGTGACCTGGGCGCCCGGCTCGGCGCCGGGTTCCAGGACGCGGCCGACCTCGCCGTCGGCGGCACCGTCGTGGTGACCACCCACGGCGGCGGTGCCCGGCAGGGCGTCGGGCACCTGCTCGGCTGGGACCACACGGTGCTGCGCGGCCTCGGCGCCCTGGCGAACTGCCACTGGACCGAACTGCGCCACGACGACGTGCGGGGCTGGCACCTGCGCGCGTACAACGTCGGCCTGATCACCCAGCCGGCGCTCACCGACGCGGTCTGACACCTCCGGCCCCGGCACGTCACAGCGCCATCGGCTAGCGTGCCGGTCATGCCCGTCGCGGTCGTCACCGACTCCACCGCCTACCTGCCCCCCGACCTGGTCCGCGCACGCGGGCTCACCGTCGTCCCGCTCACAGTCGTCCTCAACGGCGCGGAAGGGCTGGAGGGCATCGAGACCTCCCCGGCCGACGCCACCCGCGCGCTGAGCGGCCGGCGGGTCTCGGTGAGCACGTCCCGGCCCGCGCCCGAACAGTTCGCGCAGGTCTACCGCACGCTGCTCGCCGAGGGCGCCGACGGCGTGGTGTCGGTGCACCTGTCCGCCGAGCTGTCCGGCACCGTCGAGGCCGCCCGGCTCGCCGCCGCCGAGGTCGGCGACGACCGGGTCACCGTCGTGGACAGCCGATCCACAGGCATGGGCCTCGGCTTCCCGGCGCTCGCCGCCGCCGCGGCCGCCGCGCGGGGCGACGACCTGACCGGGGTACGCGACGCGGCGCTCGACGCGGTCGCCCGGACCACCATCTACTTCTACGTCGACACGCTGGAGTTCCTGCGCCGGGGTGGCCGGATCAACGCGGCCGAGGCACTGCTCGGCACCGCCCTCTCGGTCAAGCCGATCATGCACATGCCTGATGGCGCGATCGTGGTCAAGGACAAGGTCCGTACCGCCAGCCGGGGCGTGGCACGCCTGGTCGACCTCGCCGTCGAGGCGGCCGGCGACGCCCAGGTGGACCTCGCCGTGCACCACCTCGCCGCGCCGCAACGGGCCGAGCAGTTGCTGACGGCGCTGACCGAACGGCTGGGCGACCGCCTGCACGACACGTACGTCACCGAGGCCGGAGCGGTGGTCGCGGCGCACGCCGGACCGGGGCTGGCATGCGTGGTGGTGCACCGCCGCACGCCCTAGGGTGGCCGGATGAGCCCACTGTCGTACGTCGTCACCGGCGGCGGGCGCGGCGTCGGACGGGCGATCGTCGAACGGCTGGCCGCAGACGGCGGCACGGTGGTCGTGGTCGAGCGGGACACCAGCGCGCTGGACTGGCTGGCCAACCATTCGCTGGCCGACCGCCTGCACGCCGTGACCGGCGACGCCGGCGACGAGGCGGTCACCGAGCGGGCCGCCGACCGTGCCGAGACGCGCGCGCCGCTGGCCGGCTGGGTGAACAACGCCGCCGTCTTCCGCGACGCCGACGTGCACCGCGCGCCCGCCAGCGAGGTCGTCGACCTGATCGCGCTCAACCTGCGCCCCGCCGTGGCCGGGGCCGGCACCGCCGTACGCCGGTTCCTGGCCGCAGGTACCGGCGGCGCGATCGTCAACGTCTCGTCCCACCAGGCCCGCCGGGCCGTGCCGGGCGCCCTGCCGTACGCCACCGCCAAGGCCGCGCTGGAGGGGCTGACCCGGGCGCTCGCCGTCGACTACGGTCCCCGCGGGATCCGCGCCAACGCGGTCGCGCTCGGGTCCATCCACACCGAACGGCACGCCGCCTACCTGGCCGGACTCGACCCGGCCGGGGTGGAGCACGTCGACTCGGAGATGGCCCGGCTGCACCCGCTCGGCCGGATCGGGCGTACCGACGAGGTCGCCGAGGTGGTCGCGTTCCTGCTCTCCGACCGCGCCTCGTTCGTCAACGGCGCGACGGTGCCGGTCGACGGTGGACGGGCCGCGCTCGGGCTGGACCCGGAGGCGCGCTGAGCTTCGCCTCCCGGCCGCCCTAGCACAGGCCGGGCTTGATCGGGGTCCTGTCCACAGTGCGCCCGCTGTCCACAGGTGAGAGTTCATCGGCCGCCTGTTCGACGGGCCGTCGCCGTAGCGTCCCGAGCCGTGCCAGACGACGAGGAGACGACGGTACGGCGGCGGCTCGCCCGGCTGTTCGGGTTCACGGATGCCGCCGCCCCGCCGATCCGCGCCGACCGCGTGGGCGAGTCCGGCCCTCGCGCCGGAGAGGCCCAGCCCGGCCCGGATCTCGTCGAGCAGGGCGGCCGGGCGGCGCGGTCCTCCCGGCGGTCCGGGCTTTCCCTGCCCGGGCCGGACGATGCCGTGCCGGTCTTCACCGGCGGGTCCGGCGCGAGCCTCGGGGATGGCCCTGGCCGGGCCGGCACCCACGACCCGCAGCCGCCGGGCGAGCAGGACGCCGTTCCGCCTGCTCGGCGTCGGCCGGGTGCCCGAGGGCGGCTCGGGCGTGCGCCGGACGAGATCGGGTCGGCTCTCGGGCTGCGCCCCGGATTCCCGGAGCGCTACGGCGGGCGGGAGCATCAGTTCGGGACGGAGCCGGCCTCGGCCGAGCCGGACGCCGACGGCACAGGCGACGCTCCGGGATCCGGGCGTGGGCTCGCGTCGCGGCTGCCCGGTCCCGGGGCGTTCGATCCCGGGCGCCGGGGCGTACGCGCGCTCGCGGCGGTGGCCGCAGTGGTGGTCGTGGTGGCCGCCGTCTGGGCGTGGCGCGCGCGTCCCAGCGCCGAGCCCGTCCAGCCGGTCGCGGCGTCCTCCGAGGCGCCGGTGAGCACGGCGACCGAAGCGGCTCCCGGGGCGCCCGTGCCGGCGGGCTCACCCGGTCAGGTGGTCGTCGCGCTCGCCGGCAAGGTCCGGCGTCCCGGCCTGGTCCGCCTGCCGGCCGGCGCGCGGGTGGCCGACGCGATCGAGGCGGCGGGCGGCGCACTGCCGGGCGTCGACGTGGCGCTGCTCAACCCGGCCCGCAAGGTCACCGACGGGGAGCTGATCCTGGTCGGCGTCACCGCCCCACCCGGGCAGGCCGCGCCCGGTCCGGCGGCCGGTGGTGGTGCACCGGGTGGCTCGGCGGCACCGGCGGGCCCGGTCAACCTGAACACCGCCACGCTGGCCCAGCTCGACGCGCTGCCGGGCGTCGGCCCGGTGCTCGCCCAGCGGATCCTCGACCACCGGGACCGCAACGGCGGGTTCCGGTCCGTGTCCGACCTGCGGCAGGTCGACGGCATCGGCGACGCCCGGTACGAGCAGCTCAAGGAACTGGTGACGGTGTGACCGCCCGACGCGGGCCACGCCCCGCGGCTCTCGACGGTGACGCGGCCGGCCGCGATGTGCCCGACCTGCGGCTGGCCGGGCTGGCGGTGGCGGCGTGGCTCGCCGCGTTGGCCGGGCTGCACCTGAGTGTCCGGTCGAGCGTGTGGATGGCCGCCGTCGCCGCCGCGCTCGCCCTGCTCACCGGCCTGCACCTGGGCGGCGTGCTCGGCCGGCCGGGCGTGACGGCCAGCCGCTACGGCTGGATCGCGGTCGCCGTACTGCTCGGCGTCCTCTGCGGGGCGGCGGCCACCGGCGCGCGGGTCGCGGTCCGCGACGCCGCCCCGATCCGCGCGCTCGTCGCCGACAGTGCCCTGGTCACCGCCGAGCTGGTGCTGCGCGACGACCCTCGCCCGGTACGCGGCGCGCCGGGCCGGGAACCGATGCTGCTGGTCCGCGTGGATCTGGTCCGGCTCACCGGACCCGGTGGCGCCCGCGTCACCGGCCCGGTACGCGCCCTGGTGCTCGCCACCGACCCGGCCTGGCGTCCACTGCTTCCCGGGCAGCGGGTCACCAGCCGGGGGAGGCTGGCCGCCCCGCGCGGCGGTGACCTGACCGCAGCCGTGCTCTCCACCGCCGACCCGCCCACGCTGCGCGGCGACGCGTCGTGGCCGCAACGGGCGGCAGGCGTGCTGCGGGCCGGGCTGCAACGGGCCTGCGAGCCGCTGCCCGACGCGCCGGGCGGTCTGCTGCCGGGTCTGGTGGTGGGCGACACCAGCCGGCTGTTGCCGGAGGTGGAGGAGGACTTCCGGGCCACCGGGATGACGCATCTCAACGCGGTGTCCGGCTCCAACGTGGCGATCGTCGTCGGAGCGGTGCTGCTGCTGGCCCGCTGGGCGCGCGCCGGTCCGCGTACCGCCGCCGTGCTCTGCGTCCTCGCGCTCGTCGGGTTCGTCATCCTGGTGCGGCCCTCACCGAGCGTGGTGCGTGCCGCCGCGATGGGCGCGATCGGGCTCGCCGCGCTCGCCGCCGGGCGGTCCCGGTCGGCGCTGCCGGCGCTCGCCGCCGCTGTCACCGGGCTGGTTCTGTACGACCCGGACCTCGCGGGCGATCCGGGTTTCGCGTTGTCGGTCTGTGCCACCGGGGGACTGCTGCTGCTCGCGCCGGGATGGCGGGACGCGTTGCGGCGCCGGGGCGTACCGGCCGGGTTCGCGGAGGCGCTCGCGGTGCCGGCCGCCGCGCAACTGGCCTGCGGCCCGGTGATCGCCGGTCTGTCCGCGACGGTGAGCCTGGTGGCGGTTCCGGCGAACCTGCTCGCGGTGCCGGCCGTCGCGCCGGCCACCGTGCTCGGCGTGCTGGCGGCGGTGCTGTCGCCGCTGTGGCCGGGCGGTGCGGAGTTCCTGGCCTGGCTGGCGAGCTGGCCGGCGCGCTGGCTGGTGGCCGTGGCCGCGTACGGGGCGGACCTGCCGGCCGGGAACCTGCCGTGGGCGGGCGGCGTGGCGGGGGCCCTGCTGCTGGCGGCGGTGAGCGTGGCGCTGCTGCTCGCCTTCCGGCGACGCCGGGCGCGGCGGCTGATCGCTGTCGTCGTGGTGGCGGTGGTGCTGGGCGCGGTGCCGATCCGGCTGCTCGCCTCGGGCTGGCCGCCGCGCGGCTGGGTGGTGGTGGCGTGCGCGGTGGGGCAGGGGGACGCGGTGGTGCTGCCGGTCGCCGCCGGCCGGGCCGTGGTGGTCGACGCCGGCCCGGAGCCGTCCGGCGTGGACGCCTGCCTGCGCCGTCTTCGCGTACGCGAGGTGCCGCTGCTGGTGGTCAGCCACTTCCACGTCGACCACGTCGGCGGCGTGGCCGGGGTGTTCCGGGGCCGGCGGGTGGGTGCGGTGGTGGGTCCGTCCTGGTCCGAGCCACCCTTCGGTGCCGCCCGGGTACGCGAGGCGGCCCGCGGGGCCGGTGCGCCGCTGGCCCCGGTGCAGGCGGGCTGGCGGTGGCGGGCGGGCGCGGTGGACCTGGTCGCGGTCGGGCCGCCGTACCCGCTGCGGGGCAGCCGGTCGGATCCGAACAACAACTCGCTGGTGCTGGCCGCCACCGTGGGCGGGGTGCGGATCCTGCTCACCGGTGACGCCGAGACGGAGGAGCAGAGGGCGATGCTGGAGACCACTCCGGCCGCCGCGATCCGGGCCGATGTGCTGAAGGTCGCCCACCACGGGTCGGCGTACCAGGCGCCGGAGTTCCTGGCCGCGGTACGTCCGGCGGTGGCGCTGGTGAGCGTGGGCGTCGACAACGACTACGGGCACCCCAACGCCGGGCTGCTGGACCGGCTGACCCGGGGCGGTGCGCGGGTGCTGCGTACCGACACCGACGGGGACGTCGCGGCGGTCCGGGCGGGTGGCGGTCTCGCGGTGGTGAAGCGCGGCGCCGAGTCGGGACGGCCACGCTGAACCAGGGGGATCTTGTTGTGGTAGATGATGAATCAAGTCAAATGTCTGGATTTGCGCTGTCTGCGGGCTGCGCCGTCACAGTCCCCGATGAGCAGGCCCGGCCGGGTCGGAGGGCGTGCGAGTATGGGCGACGTGACCCCCGCCGACCTGCCTCCTATTGTGCTCGTCCTCGGCGACGAGGAGCTGCTCGCCACGCGAGCGGTCACCGAAGCCGTCGCCCGGGCCCGCGAGGTCGACCCCGACGTGGACGTACGGGAATACCAGGCCGGCACGCTCACCGTCGGCGAGATCGCCGAGATGCTCAGCCCGTCCCTGTTCGGCGGTCGCCGGGTGCTCGTGCTCCGCTCCGGGCAGGACGCCCGCAAGGACCTGTCCACCGCGCTGCTCGCGTACGCGAAGAACCCCGACCCGGACGTGCAACTCGTGGTGCTGCACCTGGGCGGAGCCAAGGGCAAGGCGTTCGCCGACGGCCTGCGGGCGGCGGGCGCCACAGTGGTGCCGGCGGTCAAGCTGAAGGGCGACCGGGAGCGGGCCGCCTTCGTACGGGACGAGATCCGCCGCATCGGTGGCAAGTGCACGCCTGACGCGGCCGACGCCCTGGTCGCCGCCGTCGGGAACGACATGCGTGAGCTGGCCGCCGCCTGCTCGCAACTGGTCGCCGACACCGACGGGCGGATCGGCGCGGACACCGTCGCCCGGTACTACCGGGGACGGGCCGAGGTGACCGGCTTCACCGTCGCCGACGCGACCATGGTCGGTGACGTACCAGGCGCACTGGAGGCACTGCGGTGGGCGCTGCACGTCGGCGTCGATCCGGTGCCGATCGCCGACGCGTTGGCCGACGGCGTACGGACCGTGGCCCGGGTCGCCGCCGCCGGCCGGGGCAGCGCGTTCCAGCTGGCCAAGACGCTCGGCATGCCGGCCTGGAAGATCGAGAAGGCCCAGGTACGCGCCCGGGGCTGGACGCCCGAGGGCCTGGTCGAGGCGATGCGGGTGGCAGCCGAGTGCAACGCGGCGGTCAAGGGCGGCGCCGACGACCGGGCGTACGCGCTGGAGCGGGCCGTGTTCTCGGTGGCTGCGGCCCGGCAGGGCGGCGCCCGGTGACCCGAGCGTGGTCGACGGTGGCCACGGACGAGGAGCGGTACCGCCCGCTCTACGCCCGGGTGCTGGGACTGCGCTTCGTCAACCCGGGTGGGGTGCTCTGCTTCCTGTTCTTCGAGGGCGCGGTGGCGCTGGCCGTCCTGCTCGCGCTCGCCGAACTGGTGAGCTGGTGGGCGGTGCTGGTGCTACCGGTCGCGGTGGCCGCGATGGTCAAGCTCAACGACGTGGTGGCCGAGATGGTCGTCCGCACCGCGGCGCAGGTGCCCGAGCAGGAGCGGGACCGCTTCCGCCGCCAGATGGAGCCGGTGGTCGGCCGCGCCCGGGTGCCCACGAGCGCCCGTGCGCTGCCGGGCGGCACGGCGAGTATCGGGTCGCTGCCGGGCGGCGCGGCGCCGGCGAGCGCCCGCGCATGGCCGGGCGGCACGACCACGGACTCCCGGGGCGTCCGCTACCACCATCCGCAACGCGCGACGTTCGACCACCCGAACGAGCAGTAGCGCCCACCGCGCTGCGCCCTCCCGACACCCCGCGCGCCGCGCGCTCCGGACGCCCCGCGCTCCGGACGCCCCGCGCTGTCACCGGACCGACCGCCGAAGACGCCGCCCGGGCCCCGATCCCTCCGCAGATCTTGGTAGGAAATGGCCCCCAGAGGGGCCGAAATCGTCCAAGATCTCCGCGCGCCGCGCGTGCCGCGCGCGACGGGGGAGTGCGGACAGGCGGAAGCCCCGTGGGCTCGTGGCCCCGGGGCTTCCGGTGGAATCTGTAGCGCTGGTCAGGCAGAGAACGAGGCGACGCGCTTGGCGATCGCCGACTTCCGGTTGGCCGCCTGGTTCGAGTGGATGACACCCTTGCTGGCAGCCTTGTCCAGCTTGCGGGTGGCCTCACGCATGAGCACGGTGGCCTTCTCGGTGTCGCCCGCCTCGGCAGCCTCGTGGAACTTCCGGATGGCGGTCTTCAGCGACGACTTGACCGACTTGTTACGCAGCCGGCGCTTCTCGTTCTGCCGGTTGCGCTTGATCTGGGACTTGATGTTCGCCACGCGACAGCCTCGTCTTGATAGCTCGGGTTGGTCTGCTTTCGCGCACGACGAGCATGCGTCATCGCCGCGCGAAAAGCCAGGCTACCAGGTCGGCCCCGGACGAGCCAAAACGCCTCCGCCCAGCCCCATCCAGCCTGGCCCGGCGGCGCGCCAGGTCGGGGAGCGCGCCAGGTCGGGGAGGTGGTGAGGTCAGGGCCCGTGGGATGCCGCCACCCCGCCGAACTGGTGTGGATCAAGAGGAAGGGGTGGGGCGGGCCCAGGACCAACCCTGCCGCTCGGCCAGCCAGCCGAGCGCCTGCTCCCCGCTCCACCGCTGGTGGGTGCGCAGGTGCGGGGAGGCGTTCGACGGTCCGGCGGCGGCGCCGGTCAGGAAGTACCCGGCCAGCGCGGCGAGCGTCACGTCCAGCGCGTCGGCGGGCGCTCCCGCCGCCGCCGGGTGACCGGCGAACGCGGCGTCCGCGTCCAGGCCGCTGGCGTACGCGCTGAGCAGCAGCCCGGCCAGGTCGAACCAGGCCGGCCCGTGGCAGAGCCAGGGCCAGTCGCACAGCCAGGCCCGCCCGCCGGGGTCGAGCAGGAGGTTGTCCACCCGCAGGTCGCCGTGGGCCAGTCCGGGGGCCGCGTCGGCGTACCCGGGCAGCCGCGACTCCAGCGTGACCAGCTCGGCCAGCGGGGCGCCGGCCGCCGGTTCGGGCAGCGGCTCGCGCCCGGCGGCCACCTCGCCCCACCAGAGGATGTCGTCGCGGGCCAGGTCCGCGAGGCGGGGGAGCCGGAGCGCGGCCAGCTCCGCGGGCGGCTCGGCGAGTGCGGCGGCGACTTCGGTGTACGTGGCGAGGGCGGCGTCCAGCTCGGCCGGCGCCCAGGGCAGTGCGGGTGTGTGCCCGTCGATCGCGTCGAGCGCGAGCGCGTACCAGCCGGCCTCGGTGAGCGCCCAGCGCGGCCGGGGCACCGGCAGGCCAGCCGGGAGCCGGGCCAGGATCGCCGCCTCGTGGGCGTACCAGTCGACCAGGTGCCGCTGCCCGTGCAGCGCCGCCGCCTTGACGAACACGCGCTCCCCGGCGGGGCCGGTCAGCACGGCGGCGAAGCCGCTGGTGAATCCGCCGTCCGTCACCCGTACCGCTGACGGTTCGCCGCCGATCCGGGCGGACAGCGCGTCCCGCAGCCCGGCCGGCAGGTCGGCCCAGCCGGGCCGGACGGCTGTCGACCCGTACGGAACCGGGGGTAGGGAGATCGGGCGCACCGCACCATGCTGCCGCACCGGTGGCGCGCGGCGGACCGGCGCGTCGGTGGGCTCTGCCAGACTGCCTGCCATGAGGACCGACGAGTTCTGGCAGTTGATCGACGACGCCCGCGCCGGCGCCGGGGGAGAGCCCGACGCGGTCGCCGCCCGGGCGGTCGCGCTGCTTGCCGAGCGCGACCCGGAGGAGATCGTCGGCTACGCCCACCACCAGCGGCGGGTGCTCGCCGCCTCCTACAAGGTCGACCTGTGGGGCGCGGCCTACCTCATCAACGGCGGTGCCTCGGACGACGGCTTCGAGTACTTCCGGGGCTGGCTGATGACGCAGGGCCGGGCGGTGTTCGCGCGGGCGGTCGGCGACCCGGACGCGCTGGCCGAGCTGCCGCAGGTCCGCGCGGCGGCGCTCAGCGGCGAGGAGTTCGAGTGCGAGCAGATGCTGGCGGTGCCGTGGGACGCGTACCGGAAGGCCACCGCGTCCGACCTGCCGGCCGAGCGCGACCCGGTTCCGGTGCCCGACCTGAACGACTTCTGGGACTTCGACGACGAGGAGGAGGCCCGCCGCCGCCTGCCGAGGCTGGCCGCACTCTTCGTCGAGCCACCCGTCGAATAGTCCAGCCACCCGTGGAATAGCGGTGGAGTGAAGGGGGAGCCCGGGCGCGCGCCGGGCGACGTGGGACCATGGAGGGGGCCGGCGGCGCGCCGGCCCGCTCACGTCAGCCGACCAGAACGGACCGCTGTGCCACCGACGCTCGATCCCGGCGCGAACGCTCCTGGTGCCACCGACCCGGCGCGCATCCGGAACTTCTGCATCATCGCCCACATCGACCACGGGAAGTCGACCCTGGCCGACCGGATGTTGCAGCTCACCGGTGTGGTCGACCCCCGGCAGATGCGCGCGCAGTACCTGGACCGGATGGACATCGAGCGCGAGCGCGGCATCACCATCAAGAGCCAGGCCGTGCGGATGCCGTGGACGATCCGCGAGGGCGACCGGGCCGGCGAGACAGCCGTGCTCAACATGATCGACACCCCGGGCCACGTGGACTTCACCTACGAGGTGTCCCGTTCGCTCGCCGCCTGTGAGGGCGCGATCCTGCTCGTCGACGCCGCGCAGGGCATCGAGGCGCAGACGCTCGCCAACCTCTACCTGGCGCTCGAGAACGATCTGCACATCATCCCGGTGCTCAACAAGATCGACCTGCCGGCCGCCCAGCCGGAGAAGTACGCCGAGGAACTGGCCCACCTGATCGGCGGCGACCCGGCGGACTGCATCAGGGTCTCCGGCAAGACCGGCGAGGGAGTGCCCTACCTGCTGGACGAGATCGTCCGGCAGTTCGTGCCGCCGGTGGGCGAGGCCGAGTCGCCGGCCCGCGCGATGATCTTCGACTCGGTGTACGACGTCTACCGGGGCGTGGTCACGTACGTTCGGGTGATCGACGGCCGGATCTCGGCCCGGGACCGGATCAAGATGATGTCCACCGGCGCGGTCCACGAGCTGCTGGAGATCGGCGTCATCTCGCCGGAGATGGTGAAGGCCGACGCGCTCGGCGTCGGCGAGGTGGGTTACCTGATCACCGGCGTGAAGGACGTGCGCCAGTCCCGGGTCGGTGACACGGTCACCATCAACAACAACCCGGCCAAGGAGGCGCTCGGCGGCTACAAGGACCCGAAGCCGATGGTCTACTCGGGTCTCTATCCGATCGACGGCTCGGACTACCCGAACCTGCGTGAGGCGCTGGACAAGCTCAAGCTCAACGACGCCGCGCTGGTCTACGAGCCGGAGACCTCCGGCGCGCTGGGCTTCGGTTTCCGCTGCGGCTTCCTCGGCCTGCTGCACCTGGAGATCATCCGGGAGCGGCTGGAGCGGGAGTTCAACCTCGACCTGATCTCCACCGCGCCGAACGTGGTCTACCGGGCCATCCAGGAGGACGGCGAGGAGATCGTGGTCACCAACCCGAGCGAGTACCCGACCGGCAAGATCGCCGAGGTGTACGAGCCGACGGTGCGTGCGACGGTGCTGACCCCGAACGACTACGTGGGCGCGGTGATGGAGCTGTGCCAGGGTCGCCGGGGCAGCCTGCTCGGCATGGACTACCTCTCCGCCGACCGGGTGGAGCTGCGCTACACGCTGCCGCTGGCCGAGATCATCTTCGACTTCTTCGACCAGCTCAAGAGCCGCACCAAGGGGTACGCCTCGCTGGACTACGAGCCCTCCGGCGAGCAGGCGTCCGACCTGGTGAAGGTCGACATCCTGCTGCACGGCGAGCCGGTCGACGCGTTCAGCGCGATCGTGCACAAGGACAAGGCGTACACGTACGGCACGACGATCGCGGCGAAGCTGCGCACGCTGATCCCGCGCCAGCAGTTCGAGGTGCCGATCCAGGCGGCCATCGGCAGCCGGGTGATCGCCCGGGAGACCATCCGCGCGATTCGCAAGGACGTGCTCGCCAAGTGTTACGGCGGTGACATCAGCCGGAAGCGCAAGCTGCTGGAGAAGCAGAAGGAGGGCAAGAAGCGGATGAAGATGGTGGGCCGGGTGGAGGTCCCCCAGGAGGCGTTCATCGCGGCGCTCTCGTCCGACTCCGGCGACGGCAAGCCCGCCGGCAAGAAGTAGCCGCCAGAGTCCTGGAACCGGCCGGCGTCCCCTCGCGGGGGCGCCGGCCGTTCGCGTACCCAGGAAATTTTCAGCTGCTGGCAGCGCTCCCACCTGCGGGTTCGTCCCGGCCGGGGGAGTGGCGGTCGATGTTGCCGGTTTCGGTTTTCGATGCGTCGGGCACTTAGCGGTCACGACAGCAACCGCACAGAACGTGCGAAATCGCTTTAGGAGGACCGACCGTGGAGTTCACCGTCTGGGGCATCATCACCGCGCTCGTCGTGGGTCTGATCGTCGGCGCGCTGGGCCGGCTGGTCGTGCCGGGCCGGCAGAACATGCCGATGTGGCTGCACATGGTGATCGGTGTCGGCGCCGCGCTGCTGGGCACCGTCCTGGCCCGCGCGCTCGGCATCGCCACGCAGACCGCCGGCATCGACTGGGCCGAGCTGGCCGTGCAGGTCGTGCTCGCCGCCATCGGTGTGGCCCTGGTGGCCGGCGTCGGCCGCCGCCGCAGCGTCTCGCGTTACTGATCGACGCATCACGCGCCTCGACGGGCGCCCGGCCTCACGGCCGGGCGCCCGTCGGCGTATTCGGCGCATTGAACCCCGTCGGTGTGCCGGGCCCGCCCGCCGCGCCGGGTTTCGGGGAGAAGCAGCAGGTCAGGGTACGTCTGAACAATTCGTCATCGGAGTCGGTTTGGATTTCCGGGCGGTCGGGAACTTAGCGATCACGACAGTAACCACACAAAAACGTGTGACCGGATCTTAAGGAGGAGGGCGACCATGGAGCTCACCGTTTGGGGCATCATCACGGCGCTGGTCGTTGGTCTGATCGTCGGCGCGCTGGGCCGGCTGGTCGTGCCGGGCCGGCAGAACATGCCGATGTGGCTGCACATGCTGATCGGCGTCGGCGCCGCGCTTCTGGGCACGATCGTGGCCCGGGCCTCCGGCTTCGCCGAGACCGCCGGTATCGACTGGCGCGAGCTGATGCTGCAGGTGCTCTTCGCCGCGATCGGTGTGGCCCTGGTGGCCGGCGTCGGCCGTCGCCGCGGCGTCTCGCGCTACTGACCCCGCACCACGCGCCTCGACGGGCGCCCGGCCTCACCGGCCGGGCGCCCGTCGGCGTGTGCGCCCGTGAGCTGCCCGGACGGCATCGATGTCGGCCGGGCCTCCGCCTGCGATACGGTCGCCTGTGCCCTCCGTCACGAACACCCCCTGTTGTAAAGGAAATTTTCCTACTAAGGTGCGGCGGAGAAGGTTAGTGCCAAACGGCCCTGAGGGAGATATGGCGTGAACAGGTGGAAGCGGCTGGCTCCGGTCACCGCCATCGTGGCGTCGGCCGCGTTGGTGCTGACCGCGTGCGGTGGCTCCGGCGACGACGACAAGGCCGCCGACAACAGCAAGCTCACTGTGTGGATGATGGGTGAGGGCGGCGACGCCCAGACCACGTTCCTCGACAGCGTCGAGGCGGAGTTCAAGAAGAAGCACCCCGAGACCGACGTCGTGGTGCAGTACATCCCCTGGCTCGAGGCGCCGAAGAAGTTCCAGGCCGCGCTCGCCGGCGGGGAGGGCCCGGACGTCACCGAACTGGGCAACACCGAGACCCAGGGCTGGGCCGCGCAGGAGGCCCTGGCCGACGTCTCGGACAAGTTCAACGGCTGGTCCGAGGGCAAGGACATCCTGCCCGACCTGGTCAAGAACGCCCAGCTCGACGGCAAGCAGTACGGCGTGCCGTGGTACGCCGGCGTGCGCGCCGTCTACTACCGCACCGACTGGTTCGCCGAGGCGGGCGTGAAGACGCCGACGAACTGGGACGAGATGGTCGCCGCCGCGAAGGCCGTGCAGGCCAAGAAGCCGGGCACCTACGGCATCGCCCTGCCCGGCAACTCCGAGCTGCCGTTCTACTCCTTCCTCTGGGGTGCCGGCGGGGAGATCGCGACCAAGGAGGGCGACAGCTGGAAGTCCGGCTACAACACCCCCGAGGCGCAGAAGGCGGTCAAGTTCTGGACCGACCTGGTCACAGTGCACAAGGTCGCCCCGCCGGCCGCCGCCGGGTGGAACGAGGTCGACGCCCGTACCCAGTTCGCCACCGGCAAGGCCGCCATGGCGTTCGCCGGTAGCTGGCAGGGCGGCGCGATGAAGAAGGACAACCCCGACATCGAGAAGGTGTGGGGCACGTTCCCGATCCCCGGCCCGGACGGCAAGCCCGCCCCGGCGTTCGCCGGCGGTTCCGACATCGCCATCTGGAAGGACAGCGAGCGGCAGGCGCTGGCCTGGGACTACATGACCGTGCTGCTGAGCAAGCAGAAGGACAAGGAGTTCGCCAGCAGCCTCGGCTTCTTCCCGGTCTACCAGGACCTGGTCAGCAGCGGCGACTACGCCAACGACAAGGTGATGGCCGCGTTCGCCACCGCCATCCAGAACACCAAGCTGACCCCGCTCACCCCGAAGTGGGTCGAGGTCAGCCGCACCAAGACGGTGACCCAGGCGATGAACAGCTCGGTCATCAAGGGCCAGAAGACGGTCGAGAAGGCCACCGCCGACGCGGCCACCGAGATGGAAGGCATTTTGAACAGCAAGTGAGCCTACTGACAAAGAGCCCCGGCGAGGCCGCCGCGCGGGAGACCCCCGCGCGGCGGCGCCGTCGCCGGGTGGACCACCTTCCGTACCTGCTCCTCCTGCCCTGCCTGGCGATCATCGCCGTGCTGCTGCTCTGGCCGCTCGGCCAGGTCGTGTGGATGTCCTTCCACAAGCTGGACAGCGTCCGGCAGCTGCGCGGCGACCGCGAGTGGCCGTGGGTCGGCCTGGCCAACTACGCACAGATCCTCGGCGACCCGTTCTTCCGTACGGTGCTGCGCAACACCGTGCTGTTCGCGCTCGCCAACGTGGCGCTCACGATGATCCTCGGCACGCTTGTCGGGCTGCTGCTCAACCGCCTGGGCAAGAAGATGGCCACGTTCGTGGCGAGCTGCGTGATGCTCGCCTGGGCCACCCCGGCGCTGACCGGCACGATCGTCTGGAAGTGGATCTTCGATGACACGAGCGGCCTGGTCACCTGGCTGTTCAACAAGCTCCCGGACGGGCTGTCCACGGCCCTGTTCGGGCGCAGCGACTGGACCGGGTACGGCTGGTTCAACGACCCGCTGCTGTTCTTCGCCATCCTGACGCTCGTGGTGGTCTGGCACTCGTTCCCGTTCATCGCGGTGAGCGTCCTGGCCGGGCTCAAGAGCGTGCCGACGGAGTTGCAGGAGGCGGCCCGGGTCGACGGCGCCGGGCCGTGGAAGGTGTTCTGGAAGGTCACGTTCCCGATGCTGCGGCCGGTCTTCGGCATCCTCGTGGTGCTCTCCACGATCTGGGACTTCAAGGTCTTCACCCAGCAGTTCGTGCTGGCCGGCGGCACCCAGGACCGGTCCACGTTCATGTTGTCGATCTACTCGTACGCGGAGGCGTTCTCGCCGCCGCCCAAGTACGGCCTCGGCTCCGCCATCGCGGTCATCCTCACCGTGATCCTGCTCGTGGTGACCGCCCTGTACGTCCGCATGGTGCTGCGGCAGGAGGACGAATGATGAAGAAGATCGCCCTCAACGGCGCGGGCCTGCTGGTCGCGCTCTTCGCCGCGTTCCCGGTCTACTGGATGGTGGCGACCTCGCTGAAGCCCAACCGGGAGATCTTCTCGTCCACGCCCCGGCCGGTGCCGGCGGAGCCGACGCTGGAGCACTACCGGGAGATCCTCACCGGCAACCTGATCCCGGGCGTCACATTCACCGACTTCTTCCTCAACAGCGTGCTCGTCGCAGGGGCCACGGTGCTGCTGAGCGGGCTGGTCGCGTTGCTCGCCGCGACGGCTGTGGCCCGGTTCCGGTTCAAGCTGCGCACCACGTTCCTGATCATGCTGCTGGTGGTGCAGATGATCCCGCTGGAGGCGCTGGTCATCCCGCTGTTCCTGATGATCCAGCGGCTCGGCCTCTACAACACGCTGCCCAGCCTGATCCTCACGTACCTCGGCTTCTCGCTGCCGTTCGCGGTCTGGATGCTGCGTGGCTTCGTCGCGGCGGTGCCGAAGGAACTGGAGGAGGCCGCCGCCATCGACGGCGCCAGCCGGGCCCAGACGTTCCGCAAGGTGCTGTTCCCGCTCGTCGCACCCGGCCTGGTCGCCACCAGCATCTTCTCGTTCATCACCGCGTGGAACGAGCTGATCTTCGCGCTGACCTTCATCAACGACCAGCAGAAGTACACGCTGCCGGTGGCGATGACGTTCTTCTTCGGCCGCGACGACACCGCCTGGGGCTCGGTGATGGCGGCGTCCACGCTGTTCACCCTGCCGGTGATCGTCTTCTTCCTGCTGGTGCAGCGCCGGATGGTCTCCGGCCTGGTCGCGGGAGCCGTGAAGGGCTGACGGAGGGCGGCCGGTCAGGCCGCGGCGAACACCTCGGCCCGCACCTCGGTGGCCGGGTCGCCCTTCACCCGGGCCCAGGAGCCCTGCTCGGCGGTCCACTCCAGGTTGCCGAAGCGGACCTTCTTCACGCCGTGGTCGTCGGCGTGCGAGACCAGCCAGTGCGCGTACCGCCAGCCGTTGCGGTCGCCGCCGGCCGGCACGGTGAGCGCGGTCAGGTCGGTCGCGGTGGCCAGCCGGGGCAGCCCCCAGTCCAGGGACAGGCTCTCCAGCACGGCGCTGGCGGCGGCCGGGCCGCGCATCGTCGGCGGCGACGAGACGGTGCAGGCCACCGCGCCGGTCGCGTGGCCGAGCAACGCGCGGGTGAGGACCTCCGACTCGTCCGCCCACTTCTCGTACGCCTCGGGGAACGCGGACCGCTGCACCCGCTGGGCGGCGTCGGTGACCCGCATCCGCTCCCAGCCCTTGACCTTCTTCAGCGCGGCGTAGAACTTGTTCGCCGCGTACCGCGGGTCCTGGACCTGCTCCGGGGTGCCCCAGCCCTGGCTCGGGCGCTGCTGGAACAGGCCGAGCGAGTCGCGGTCGCCGTGGGCGATGTTGCGCAGGTGCGACTCCTGGTACGCGGTCGCCAGCGCCACCACCACCGCCCGCTCGGGCATCCGGCGCTGCATCCCGATGGCCGCGATGGTGGCCGCGTTCGCCATCTGGTCGGCGCCGAGCACCACCTCGCCGTCGGCCTTCACGGTGCAGGTCCGGCTGGACAGGGGGAGCCGCAGGTGCTCGCCGAACTGCTTGGTCACGACATAGACCGCGAGTAGTGCCAGCACGCACACCGCCACCCCAGATGCCACGATCGCCGCTCGCGTCCGCACCCGCACCCCCAGTCCCGACAGTCCGACAAGCGTACGTCCCACCCGCACCGGCGTGTCTCGGCCGACCGGCGGGCCCCACCTCGGCCGCAATGGCTCCCGCGGGGCCCGCCGCGCCTCAGTCTCCGGCGGGCACCCAGGCGGCGGGACGCTTCTCCCGGAACGCCATGACGCCCTCGCGTCCCTCGTCGGAGAGGAAGTACCCGGTCGACAGCGCGGCCAACTCGGCGATCTCGGCCCGCAGGTCGGTCCCGGCGGGCCGGCGCAGCAGCTCCTTCGCCCCGGCCAGCGCCCCCGGCGCGCCCTTCACCAGCGACTCGCAGTAGCGCCCGACGGCGGCGTCCAGCTCGTCGGCCGGCACCGCGGCGGTGACCAGGCCGATCTCGGCGGCGCGGCGGCCGTCGAACGTGTCGCCGGTCAGGTACAGCTCGGCGGCGGCCCGCTGGCCGAGCCGGGGCAGCACGGTCGCCGAGATCACCGCCGGGATCACGCCGATCCGCACCTCGGTGAACGCGAACGTCGCCTCCTGCGCGCAGACCGCCAGGTCGGCGGCGGCGATCAGGCCCAGCCCACCGGCCCGGGCCGGCCCGGCGACCTTCGCCACCACCGGCTTCGGGCACTCCCGCACCGCCACCAGCACGTCGCCGAGCATCCCGGCGGGCACCGTGCCACTGGCGTACGCGGCGGCGGTCTCCTTCAGGTCGGCGCCGGAGCAGAAGACCGGGCCGGTGTGGTCGAGCACGATCGCGCGTACCGCGTCGTCGGCGACCGCGTCGGCCAGCCCGGCCAGCAGCTGGGTCATCAGGGGCGTGGAGAGCGCGTTGCGGTTGTGCGGGCTGTCCAGGGTGAGGGTGGTCACCCCACGGGCCGTGGCGACTCGCACGAGAGCGTCCGGAGAGGTCATGCCGGGCACACTAGTGGCCATGCCCGGCGTCCTTCCAGAAGGCGAACCCGTCCCGCGCGACGGATCGCTGCCCGCCACCGCCCGTCGCGCCGTCGGCGCGCGCGGCTTCGGCGTGTACGTCCACGTGCCGTTCTGCGCCAGCCGGTGCGGTTACTGCGACTTCAACACGTACACCGCCGCCGAGCTGGGCGGCGGGGCGAGCCGGGAGACGTACGCCGACTCGGTGCTCGCCGAGCTGGCGCTGGCCGCCCGGGTGCTGGGCGACTCGCCGCCGCCCCGGGTCGACACGGTCTTCGTCGGCGGCGGCACGCCCACCCTGCTGCCCGCCGACGACCTGGCCCGGATCCTCGACGGCATCGACCGCGTCTGGGGGCTGGCCACCGACGCCGAGGTGACCACCGAGGCCAACCCCGAGTCGGTGAGCCCCGAGTCGCTCAAGACGCTGCGGGCGGCCGGCTACACCCGGATCTCGCTCGGCATGCAGTCCGCCGCGCCGGGGGTGCTCGCGGTGCTGGACCGGCGGCACAGCGCGGGCCGGGCCACCGCCGCCGCGCTGGAGGCGCGCGACGCCGGGTTCGAGCACGTGAACCTGGACCTGATCTACGGCACGCCGGGCGAGACGGCCGACGACTTCGCCGCCTCGCTGGCCCAGGTGGTCGACGCGGGCGTGGATCACGTCAGCGCGTACGCCCTGATCGTGGAGGACGGCACCCGGCTGGCCGCGCGGATGCGGCGCGGCGAGCTGCCGTACCCCTCCGACGACGTGGCGGCGGACCGCTACCTGGCCGCGGAGGCCGCGCTCGGCGCGGCCGGCTTCTCCTGGTACGAGGTGTCGAACTGGGCCCGCTCGGCGGCGGCGGCGGCGTGCCGGCACAACCTGCTCTACTGGACCGGCGCCGACTGGTGGGGCCTGGGCCCGGGGGCCCACAGCCACGTCGGCGGCGTGCGCTGGTGGAACGTCAAGCACCCGAGCGCGTACGCGGCGCGGCTGGCCGAGGGCGCCTCGCCGGCGCTGGCCCGGGAGCGGCTCAGCCCCGAGGAGCAGCACATGGAGGACGTGATGCTGCGGGTGCGGCTCGCCTCCGGGCTGCCGCTGGACGTGCTGGACGAGCCCGGCCGGGCGGGCGCCGAGCGGGCCCGGGACGCCGGGCTGCTCGACGCCGGGGCGTACGCGCGGGGGCTCGTGGTGCTGACGCTGCGCGGACGGCTGCTGGCCGACGCGGTGGTACGCGACCTGCTGCCGTGACCGGCACCGGCCGGCCGCCCCCTCGGCCGGCCGGCGGTGTCACTTGATGAAGTTGTAGGTCATCGGGTAGCGGTAGAGCACACCCTCGTTGGCCTTGACCCCGCCGATGATCCCGAAGATCAGCGGCACCAGCCAGACCAGCATCGGGACGAAGAACAGGATCCCGCAGGTGATGACCGTGATCACCCAGGCGAGCACGCTGGCGACGGTCCAGGTGATCTGGAAGTTCAGCGCCGCGACCGCGTGGGCGCGGACCGTCGGGGACTGCTGACCGCGGGTCATCATCGCGATCAGCGGGGCGACCCAGCCGAGCAGACCGCCACCGACGATGACGCCGGCGGCGCCGCCGAAGTGCGCCACCAGGGCCCACGTCTTCTCGTCGTTGTTGGCGTAACCGGCCGGGCCGTACCCGCCACCGGCGGGGTAGCCGGGCGTGCCGCCCGGCGGGGGGTAACCACCCGGCGGGGGATAGCCGCCGCCCGGGGGCGGGTAGCCGCCCGGAGGCGGATAGTCACCGGGCGGGGGATAGCCGCCGGCGCCCGGCGCCCCGGACAGTGGAGCGGTGGGCGGTTCGCTGCCCGGCGACGAGCCGAAGGGCGCCGACGGGTCGGGCTGGGGGCCGGAGTCCCCTGCCCCTGGAGGGCGAGGAGGTTCAGTCATGGTCGCCACGGTAGGGGCACCGGTCAACTCGCACCAGAGCGACACAGACCGACGATGACCGGCTGTTCGGCCCTGGTGGGCGGCGCTGTGTGGTGGGCCGCACCGCAGGTCCGTCGGGTGATCATCGCGTCGGCGGGGGTGCCGACGTAGACTGGCACTCGCTACAGTCGAGTGCCAGCCGCCCGGCGGATGCCGCGTGCCGGCCCGGCCGAGGTGCGTCAGGAGGTGGGGAATGGGTCTCGACGACCGCAAACTCGCCGTGCTGCGCGCGATCGTCGAGGACTACGTCGCCACGCAGGAACCGGTCGGCAGCAAGGCCCTGGTCGAGCGGCACCAGCTCGGCGTCTCGCCCGCCACCGTGCGTAACGACATGGCGGTGCTGGAGGAGGAGGGCTACATCCGGCAGCCGCACACCAGCGCCGGCCGGGTGCCCACCGACCGCGGCTACCGCCTCTTCGTCGACCGGCTGTCCCGGGTCAAGCCGCTCAGCCCGGCCGAGCGCCGGGCGATCGAGCGCTTCCTGGTGGGCGCCGTCGACCTCGACGACGTGGTGCACCGTACGGTCCGGCTGCTCGCCCAGCTCACCCGTCAGGTGGCGGTGGTGCAGTACCCGAGCCTGGCCCGGTCCAAGGTGCGCCACCTGGAACTGGTGCCGATCTCCACCACCCGGCTGATGGTCGTCATGATCGCCGACACCGGCCGGGTCGAGCAGCGACTGGTCGAGCTGCCCGCCCCGGTGCCCGCCGACGACGTGACCGACCTGCGCCGGCTGGTGAACGAGAAGCTGGTCGGCAGCCAGCTCGCCGAGACGCCGCCGCTGGTGCAGGCGCTCGTCGACGAGTCCGCGCCGCACCTGCGCCCGGCCATGACCACGCTGTCCACCGTGCTGCTGGAGACGCTGGTCGAGCGGCACGAGGAACGCCTCGCGCTGGCCGGCCAGGCCAACCTCACCCGGGGCGGCCTGCTCGACTTCCAGGGTTCGCTGCGCCCCATCCTGGAGGCGCTCGAAGAAGAGGTCGTGCTGCTCAAGCTGATCGGCGAGACCGAGCCGAGCACCACCCGGGTGCTCATCGGCGACGAGAACGAATTCGACAACCTGCGGGCCGCCTCGGTGGTCAGCACCGGGTACGGACCGGGCAGCACGATCGTCGGTGGACTCGGCGTGCTCGGGCCGACCCGGATGGACTACCCCGGCAATATCGCCATGGTGAGGGCCGTGGCACGCTACGTGGGCGAACTGCTGGCCCAGAACTGACCAGTCTGGGCCGACGGCCGGTTCCGGCCGACGACCGGAGCGACGCGAGACGAACATGAGGACACCTAACGCAGTGGCCAGGGACTACTACGGCATTCTCGGCGTGAGCCGGGACGCCTCCGACGACGAGATCAAGCGCGCCTACCGCAAGCTGGCGCGGCAGTTCCACCCGGACGTCAATCCGGACCCGGAGGCCCAGGAGAAGTTCAAGGACATCAACGCCGCGTACGAGGTCCTCTCGGACGACCGGAAGCGGCAGATCGTCGACCTGGGCGGCGACCCGCTCGCCCCGGGCGGCGGTGGCATGGGCGGCCCGGGCGGTCCCGGCGGCGCCGGCCCGTTCGTCGGCTTCCAGGACATCATGGACGCGTTCTTCGGCGGTGCCGCGGGCGGCAGCCGTGGGCCGCGGCCGCGTACCCGCCCCGGCGCGGACGCGATCCTGCGCCTGGAACTCGACCTCAACGAGACCGCGTTCGGCGTCGAGGCGCCGATCACCGTCGACACCGCCGTGCTCTGCACCACCTGCTCCGGCGCCGGCACCGCCGCCGGCACCCACCTGGCCACCTGCGAGGCGTGCGGCGGCCGGGGCGAGGTGCAGTCGGTGCAGCGGACCTTCCTCGGTCAGGTGGTCTCCGCCCGGCCGTGCACCGTCTGCCAGGGCTACGGCACCACCATCCCGCACCCCTGCCCGACCTGCGCCGGTGACGGCCGGGTACGCACCCGCCGCTCGCTGACCGTCAAGATCCCGGCCGGGGTCGAGGACGGCATGCGGATCCGCCTGGCCCAGCAGGGCGAGGTCGGCCCCGGTGGCGGCACCGCCGGTGACCTCTACGTCGAGATCCACGAGCGGCCGCACGACGTCTACTCCCGCAAGGGCGACGACCTGCACTGCCGGGTGACGGTGCCGATGACCGCCGCCGCGCTCGGCACCCGGCTGACCATCAAGACGCTGGACAGCGAGGAGACGGTCGACGTCAAGCCCGGCACCCAGCCCGGCAGCACGCTGCGGCTGCGCGCCCGGGGCGTACCGCACCTGCGCGGCACCGGCCGGGGTGACCTCTACGTGCACCTGGACGTGCGTACCCCGACCAAGCTCGACGCCGACCAGGAGCGGATGCTGCGCGACTTCGCCAAGACCCGCGGCGAGGAGGTCGCCGAGCTGACCAAGCAGGGCGGCTTCTTCTCCCGGATGCGCGACGCCTTCAACGGGCACGCCTGAGGTGTCCGCGCCGCTGTTCCTGGTCGAGGCGCTGCCCACCGGTGACACGCTGACGCTGGACGGCCCGGAGGGCCACCACGCGGCCACCGTGCAGCGGCTGCGCGTCGGCGAGGAACTGGTGCTCGCCGACGGCCGGGGCGGCACCGCCGCCGCGGTGGTCACCGCCGTCGGCCGCGGCACGCTCGATTTGCGGGTCACGAGCCGGGGGTACGCGGACGCGCCGGTACCCCGGCTCGTCGTGGTGCAGGGCATCGCCAAGGGCGACCGGGGTGAACTCGCCGTGCAGGCGATGACCGAGGTCGGGGTGGACGAGATCGTGCCCTGGGCGGCGTCCCGCTCGGTGGCGCAGTGGCGCGGTGAGCGGGGCGAACGGGCCCGGCAGAAGTGGGTCGCGACCGCCCGGGAGGCGGCCAAGCAGGCCCGCCGCCCGTGGCTGCCGGTGGTGGCCGGCGCGCCGGACGAGTCCACCGCCTCGGTGGCCCGCCGGATCGCCGGCGCGGCCGGCGCGTACGTGCTGCACGAGGGCGCGCAGGACCGGCTGACCACAGTCGACCTGCCGGCCGCGGGCGAGATCGTGCTGGTGGTCGGCCCGGAGGGCGGCATCGCCGACCACGAGCTGGCCGCGTTCGCCGAGGCGGGCGCGCGTACGGTCCGCCTGGGCCCGTCGGTCCTGCGTACGTCCACGGCAGGCGTGGCAGCCCTGACAGTCCTGGCCACCCGCCTGACCCACTGGTAATCCGCGCGCTCCCTCTTTTGGTGCGCGCTGATCTTGCAGTATCGGCCCGTGCTGCGTCCCTTTCGCGGCGTTCTGTCCGGGCCGAAAGTGCAAGATCCCGTGGCAGGGGCGAGGGCGGGGGTCAGGAGCGGAGGTAGGAGGCGCCGTTCAGGTCGATGATGGTGCCCGACGCCCACTCGGCCCCGGGGCTCGCCAGCCAGTGCACCGCCGCGGCGATCTCCTCCGGCCGGGCGACCCGGTGGAACGGGGACTGGGCGCGTACCGCCTCGCCCCGCTCGCTCTTCAGGTGCTCGTTCGTCATGTCGGTCTCGACGAAGCCGGGCGCCACACAGGCGACAGCGATGCCGTACGGCGCCAGGGCCACCGCCAGCGACTGGGCCATCGCGTTCATCCCGGCCTTGCTGGCCCCGTACGCCGGGTTTGCCGGCTCGCCCCGGAACGCGCCCCGGGACGAGACGTTGACGATCCGGCCCCCGCGTTCACGCATGTGCTGCGCGGCGCACCAGGCGGCGTTCGCGGCGCCGACCAGGTTGGTGTCGAGCACCTCCCGCCACCGCGCCCGCCACTGTTCGTAGCTGCTCTCGAAGACCGGGTGCGGGGGATCGGCCGGCCCGAACACCCCGGCGTTGTTCACCAGTACGTCGAGGCCGCCGAGCCGCTGGGCCGCCTCGTCCACCATGGTCCGTACCGCGTCGGGGTCGGCCAGGTCGGCGCGGACCACCACGTGCCCGTCACCGGGCAGCTCGGCGCGTAGCCGCTCGGCCAGCTCGGCCGAGTCCCGGTGGTGGATCGCCACCCGGTCTCCACCGGCGGCGAACGCCCGCGCCACCGCCCGCCCGATGCCCCGCGAGGCCCCCGTCACCAGCACCGCCCGTCCCGACATGGCGGCCATCCTGCCGCACCGGGCCGAGGTGTTA
>NZ_JBMVFV010000047.1:0-44750 GCF_049538395.1 Micromonospora sp. AB353
GACCTCCTCCTCACCCAACCCGACGAGCTGACGCCCACCGACGGAGATCTCCCCGGAGATGGTCGTGCGCTTCGCGTTGTGCAAACCGAGGATCGCCAGCGAGGTGACGCTCTTACCGGAACCGGACTCCCCCACGATCCCCAGCGTGCGACCCCGCTCGACGGCGAACGACACCCCGTCCACGGCCTTGACCACGCCGTCCTCGGTGTCGAACCGCACCCGCAGATCCCTGACCTGGAGATAGGGCCCGTCGCCGGAGCGCTGCTCCGGCACCTCCGGGCGGTCCGGCTCCCCGGACGGCACCGCCTCCGACCTGCCCATTGACCGCCTCCCCTTCGGTGATGAAGAGAACCTACAGGAAATCCCCAGAGGCGAAAATAAGCTACATCGAGCGGACTGTCAGCGGTCCGAGCGTAACGACTCGGTCTCCCGTCCGCACGCCCCTCACCTGGGACATCCACAGCCGCGATTGGGCGTCGCCGCCTCGTCGTCGCACCCGGCGTGCGACCGAGATCCCCGCGACGACGGGACCATTCCGCCGGCACGAGGTGGAGGTGACCATGACCGCGGCGGTGTTCGGCCACGACGGCCCGTGGACCGAAGAGGAGTACCTCGCCCTCGGCGAGACACACGGCCACCTCGAATTCTTCGACGGAAGCCTGCACGTGACGCCGGCGGCGACTCCGCGACACCAGCGAGTCCAGCGGAACCTCGGCAACCTGCTGGAGGCCGCAGCCCGGCGCGTCGGCCTGGAACTGCTGGACACGGTGAACGTCCGGCTCCGGCCAGGCCGCATACCGATTCCCGACCTGGTCGTCACCGAGCCGATCGACTTCGACCAGCCGATGATCGAGGCGCGGGACGTGCGGCTCGTGTGCGAGGTCATCTCACCTGGTAACGCGGCAACCGACAAGGTGCTCAAGATGCACTACTACGCTGCTGCGGGCATCGAGTGGTACCTGCTGGTGGAGCAGGAGACAGGCACGCTGCACCTCCACCGGCGGCAGGGTCGGCACTACCGGGAGGTGTCGGTGACCAAGCCCGGTTCCGTGCTGGAGCTGACCGAGCCCGTCCGGGCCACGATCCGGCCGGAGGATCTCGTCCCCTGACGGATGTCGGCGCGCTCGCCTAGGGTCGGGCGCATGAGCGAGCGTCGAGCGACCCAACAGGACAGCGCATGAGCGAGTTCGACGCGGCGACCGCCGCCGTCCAGGCCGCTCTCGACGCGGGCGCCCGCTACGCCGACGCCCGGGTCATGCACCGCCGCTACGAGTCGATGTCGGCCCGCAACGGCGACATCGAGGAGCTGAGCCAGGACGAGAGCATCGGGCTGGGCGTACGCGCGCTCGTCGGATCGGGGTGGGGCTTCCACGCCGTACCCGATCTGTCCGACGCCGCGGCCCGCGACGCCGGCCGGCGCGCCGCGGCGATCGCCACCGCGAGCGCGCGGGTGCCCGGCCCGCCGATCGACCTGGTGCCGGTCGAGGCGATGGTGGCGAGCTGGGCCTCGGACTGCGCGGTCGACCCGCTCGGGGTGCCCCTGTCGGACAAGGGCGACCTGCTGGTCCGCGCCACGGCGACGATGCGCGAGCACGGCGCCGACCTGGCCGAGGGGCTCTACCAGATCTGGGACACCTCGAAGTGGTTCGTCTCCAGCGAGGGCCACCGGATCGACCAGCGCATCCGGGAGTGCGGCGGCGGCATCTCGGCCACCTCGATCGGTGCCGGCGAGACGCAGCGGCGGTCCTACCCGAGCTACCGCGGGCAGTACGGCACCACCGGCTGGGAGCTGGTCACCTCGCTCGACCTGGCCGCGCACGCCGCCCGGATCGCCGAGGAGTCCCGCGAGCTGCTCACCGCGCCGCTCTGCCCGTCCGGCGAGACCGATCTGATCCTCGGCGGCGAGCAGCTCGCGTTGCAGATCCACGAGTCCGTCGGGCACGCCATCGAGCTGGACCGCATCCTCGGCTGGGAGGCGGCGTTCGCCGGCACGTCCTGGCTCGACCTGGCCCGCCTCGGCTCGCTGCGGTACGGCTCCGAGCTGATGAACGTCACCGTCGATCCGACCATCCCCGGCGCGCTCGGCAGCTTCGGCTACGACGACGAGGGCTCCCCGGCGGTCGCCCGGGACGCGGTCCGTGAGGGGCGGTGGGTCGGGGTGCTCGCCGGCCGTGACTCGGCCGCCGTCGCCGGCCTCGACTACGGCGGCAGCGTACGGGCCGACGGCTGGGCCCGGCTGCCGATGGTGCGGATGACGAACGTGGGCCTGGAACCCGGCCCGCACACGCTCGACGAGATCATCGCGGCGACCGACGACGGGGTGCTGATGGACATCAACCGGTCCTGGTCGATCGACGACAAGCGGCTCAACTTCCAGTTCGGCTGCGAGGTCGGCTGGGAGGTGAAGAAGGGCCGCCGGGGGCGGATGCTGCGCAACCCGACCTACACCGGCATCGGGCCGGTCTTCTGGCGCTCGATGGACATGCTCTCCTCGGAGACTGTCGCCTGGGGCACGCCGAACTGCGGGAAGGGGCAGCCCGGCCAGGTCGGGCACACCGGTCACCCGGCCGCGCCGGCCCGGTTCCGCGGCGTCCGCGTGGGGGTGCGGGCGTGAGCGCCGAACTGGAGATCGCCGCCGGGGTGGTGGACCTGGTCCGGCGCACGGCCGGCGCGGGCGCCGAGGCCGAGGTGCTGGTGAACCGCACCGACCTGGCGCTGACCCGCTTCGCCAACTCGTTCATCCACCAGAACGTGTCCGAGACCGGTATCTCCGTACACCTGCGGTTGCACGTGGACGGGCGGACCGCGACCGGCAGCGGCAGCCGGGTCGACGCCGACGGGCTGGCCGCACTGGTCGAGCGGACCCGGGCCGCGGCCCGGCTCGCGCCGCCCGACCCGGCCTGGCCGGGGCTCACCGCCCCGACGCCGATGCCGTCCGGCCCGGCCGTCGACGAGGCCACCGCGTTCGCCTCGCCCGACGAGCGGGCCGGGCGGGTACGCGCGTTCGTGGACGCGGTCGACGGGCTGGAGGCGGCCGGCTACTGCCGCACCGCGTACCGGTCGGGGGCGTTCGCCAACTCGGCCGGGCACACGGCTGCGGGCCGGGCGGCCGAGGCGGCGATGGACGGCATCGCCCGCACCGGCGGCGCCGACGGGGTGGCCCGGCTCTGCGCCGACCGGCTGGCCGATCTCGACGGCGCGGCGCTCGGCGCCCGTGCGGCGGCGAAGGCACGCGCCGCCGCCGACCCGGTCGAGCTGCCGCCCGGGCACTACGAGGTGGTGCTCGAACCGGCGGCCGTCGCCGACCTGCTGCAGAACCTGGCCTGGTACGGCTTCAACGGCAAGCGGTACGCCGAACGGCAGTCGTTCGCCGAACCGGGCACCGCCCAGTTCGACCCGGCGGTGACGCTGGTGGACGACCCGCTGCACGCGAGCACGCTGCCGTTCGACCTGGAGGGCACGCCCCGGCGGGCGCTGCCGCTGGTGCAGGGCGGCACCACAGGGGCAGTGGCGTATGACAGGCGCGGCGGCGCCGAGGCGGGCACCGGGTCCACCGGCCACGGCATGCCGGGGAGCGCGACGTTCGGGCCCATCCCGCACAACGTCCGCCTGCTGGCGGCCGGCACCGACGCGGGCGCGGGGTCGGCCGCCGCGGCGGTGAGCGCCGGCGTGACCGGTGCGGTGGGCGATCCGGACACCGCCGCGCTGGTGTCCGGGATGCGGCGCGGGCTGCTGGTGAGCGACTTCTGGTACACCCGGGTGCTGGACCCGAAGCAGCTGGTGGTCACCGGGCTGACCCGCAACGGCGTGTGGCTGGTCGAGGACGGCGTCCCGACCCGCGCGGTGCGCGACTTCCGGTTCACCGAGTCGTACCCCCTGGCGATGGGGCCGGGCCGGGTGCTCGGCCTGGGCCGGACGGCGGTCCGCCAGCCCGCTCGCGTCGACGGCTCCTGGTACGAGACCCCGGCGCTGCGGCTGTCCTCCTGGCACTTCACCGGCGGCGCGTCCGGGTGACCCGGTGCGCCGCCGGGCGCGCCAGGCAACCGGTCGGCGCACCGTTCGGCCGAACCGCCACATTGATCATGAATGGACTCTTTCCAAGCTGCGGGACACACGGGACACTGCGTTGCGCGGCCGGGCCGTGAAGATCGGCGTAACGTGTGTCACTTAGCCGCACCGGTTCGCCGGTGTGGCCTCGCGCGTGCGCAGGACGTGACAGTGACGTCAGGGAGATGACTCGAATGACAACTACGTCGGCCAGGACGCCGAGACCGCAGCCGCGGGGAGGGCGGGCACGCGCCGCCATCGCGGCGAAGACGTTGCGGACCGACAGATGGTGGATCGCCCCGCTGATCACCGTGGTGGGGCTCAGCGCGTGGGTCATCTACGCGACGGTCCGGGTCTTCATGCACAAGTGGTACTGGGTGGAGCAGTACCACTACCTGACGCCGTTCTACTCCCCCTGCGTCACCGACCGTTGTGTCGAGGGCTCCTCGCACTTCGGCCAGTTCCTGCCCGGCTGGTGGATCATCCCGGACGCGGCGCTCACCCTGCCGTTCCTGCTGCTGTTCCGGTTGACCTGCTACTACTACCGCAAGGCGTACTACCGGTCGTTCTGGCTGTCGCCGCCGGCCTGCGCGGTCCCGGACGGGCACCAGTCGTACAGCGGCGAGACGCGGTTCCCGCTGCTCGGGCAGAACCTGCACCGCTACTTCTTCTACGCCGCCGCGATCATCTCGCTGATCAACACCTGGGACGCGGTCCTGGCCTTCCACTCCCCCGAGGGCTTCGGCTTCGGCCTGGGCAACATCATCCTGCTCGGCAACGTGGTGATGCTGTGGGCGTACACGATCTCGTGCCACTCCTGCCGGCACATCATCGGCGGGCGGCTCAAGCACTTCTCCAAGCACCCGATGCGCTACAAGGCGTGGACCGGGGTGTCCTGGTTGAACGTCCGGCACATGCAGCTCGCCTGGATCACCCTCGGCACCCTGGCACTCACCGACTTCTACGTGATGGCGGTCGCCGCCGGCTGGATCAACGACCTGCGGTTCATCAACTGAGAGCCTGGACATGACTGAGACGCGAATCGAACGACACCACTACGACGTCGTCGTGATCGGGGCCGGTGGCGCCGGCCTGCGCGCGGCGATCGAGGCCCGGCTGGCCGGCAAGAAGACCGCGATCATCTCGAAGTCGCTGTTCGGCAAGGCGCACACGGTGATGGCCGAGGGCGGCGCCGCCGCCGCGATGGGCAACGTGAACTCGCGCGACAACTGGCAGGTGCACTTCCGGGACACCATGCGCGGCGGCAAGTTCCTCAACAACTTCCGGATGGCCGAGCTGCACGCCAAGGAGGCGCCGCAGCGGATCTGGGAGCTGGAGACGTACGGCGCGCTGTTCGACCGCACCAAGGACGGGAAGATCTCGCAGCGCAACTTCGGCGGCCACGAGTACCCGCGCCTGGCGCACGTCGGCGACCGGACCGGCCTGGAGCTGATCCGTACGCTCCAGCAGAAGATCGTCTCGCTCCAGCAGGAGGACAAGCAGGAGTTCGGCAGCTACGACGCGCGGATCCGGGTCTTCTCCGAGACCACGATCACCGAACTGCTGCTCGACGGCGACCGGATCGCCGGGGCGTTCGGCTACTACCGCGAGTCCGGCGAGTTCGTCCTGTTCGAGGCGCCCGCGGTGGTGCTCGCGACAGGCGGAGTCGGACGGTCCTACAAGGTCACCTCGAACTCGTGGGAGTACACCGGTGACGGGCACGCGCTGGCGCTCCGCGCCGGGGCGACGCTGATCAACATGGAGTTCCTCCAGTTCCACCCGACCGGCATGGTCTGGCCGCCCTCGGTGAAGGGCATCCTGGTCACCGAGTCGGTCCGCGGCGACGGCGGCGTGCTGAAGAACTCCGAGGGCAAGCGGTTCATGTTCGACTACGTCCCGGACGTCTTCCGCAAGCAGTACGCGGAGACCGAGGAGGAGGCGGACCGCTGGTACACCGACCCGGACAACAACAGGCGTCCGCCGGAGCTGCTGCCCCGCGACGAGGTCGCCCGCGCGATCAACAGCGAGGTCAAGGAGGGCCGGGGTACGCCGGCCGGCGGCGTCTACCTGGACATCGCCTCCCGTAAGTCGGCCGAGGAGATCCGCCGCCGCCTCCCGTCGATGTACCACCAGTTCAAGGAACTGGCCGACGTCGACATCACCAAGGAGCCGATGGAGGTCGGCCCGACCTGTCACTACGTGATGGGCGGCGTCGAGGTGGACCCGGACTCCGGCGCGGCGTACGGCACGGTGCGCGGGCTCTACGCCGCCGGTGAGGTGTCCGGCGGCATGCACGGCTCCAACCGGCTCGGCGGCAACTCCCTGTCCGACCTGCTGGTCTTCGGCAAGCGCGCGGGCGGGCACGCGGCCACGTACACCGATCAGCTCACCACCCGCCCGGCGGTGTCGGTGGCGGCGGTCGAGGCCGCCGTGGAGACGGCGCTGGCGCCCCTGCAGCGGGACACCGGCGAGAGCCCCTACCAGCTCCAGCAGGACCTCCAGGCGGTGATGGGCGACCTGGTCGGCATCATCCGCCGGGAGAGCGAGCTGGCGGACGCCATGCGCAGGCTGGCCGAGCTGCGGGAGCGGGTGGCGAAGGTCAGCGCGGCCGGCGGCCGGCGCTACAACCCGGGCTGGCACCTGGCGCTGGACCTGCGCAACATGCTCGTGGTCTCGGAGTGCACCGCGATGGCGGCGCTGGAGCGGCAGGAGTCACGCGGCGGGCACACCCGGGAGGACTACCCGGCGATGGACCCGAAGTGGCGCCGGGTCAACCTGGTCTGCTCGCTGGACGGGGACGCGGTCCGGCTCACCGAGAAGCCGCTGCCGAAGATGCGGCCGGAGCTGATCGGGCTGTTCGACCGGGCCGAGCTGGCCAAGTACCTGACCGACGAGGAACTCGCCGAGTTCGACGCCCTCACCGAGGAGGCGAACAACTGATGGGAAATAAGCGCCAGTTCCGCATCTGGCGGGGCGACGAGACCGGCGGCGACCTGAAGGACTACACGGTCGAGGTGAACGAGGGCGAGGTGGTCCTCGACGTGATCCACCGGCTCCAGGCCACCGAGGCGCCCGACCTGGCGTGCCGGTGGAACTGCAAGGCCGGCAAGTGCGGCTCCTGCTCCATGGAGATCAACGGCAAGCCGCGGCTGGGCTGCATGACCCGGATGTCGACGTTCGAGGAGTCCGAGACCGTCACGGTCACCCCGCTGCGCACCTTCCCGGTGATCCGGGACCTGGTCACCGACGTCTCGTTCAACTACGAGAAGGCCCGGGAGACCCCGGCGTTCGCGCCGCCGGCCGACGTGGCGCCCGGCGACTACCGGATGCAGCAGGTCGACGTCGAGCGCTCGCAGGAGTTCCGCAAGTGCATCGAGTGCTTCCTGTGCCAGAACGTCTGCCACGTGATCCGTGACCACGAGGAGAACAAGCCGGCGTTCTCCGGTCCCCGGTTCTTCATCCGGGCGGCCGAGCTGGACATGCACCCGCTCGACGCGCGTACCGACCGCCGGGAGTACGCGCAGTCGGACATGGGACTCGGGTTCTGCAACATCACCAAGTGCTGCACCGAGGTCTGCCCCGAGCACATCAAGATCACCGACAACGGGATCATCCCCATGAAGGAACGGGTCGTCGACCGCAGGTACGATCCCCTTGTGTGGCTCGGTAACAAGATCTTCCGGAGGGGTCAGGTGCCTCAGACCAGCGCGACCAGCGGGCATTCCAGCGGTGCCGTCACGTCCGGAGGGGCGCACGGCGGGGCGCACGCGCACGGCGGCGGTTCGCACGCCGGCGGGGTGCACTCGCACGCGGGCGGCTCGCACGACAGCGCCGCCGAGCGTCAGGCGCAGCAGGGCGTCAACTGGCACCGCGAGGTGCCGCACCCGACCGCCCCGGCGGTGGACGCCAACGGCCGGCTGCCGCTGACCGAGCTGACGTTCAACAAGGCCGCCGCGCCGTCGCCGTTCGGCGACGACGTGACGTTCCCGCTGCCGCCCGAGCACCTCAACTTCGCTCACCCGCAGCAGGACGAGCCGAAGCACTGAACAGCAGCACGACGACGACGGGGGCCAGCGGCACACGCCGCGGGCCCTCGTCCCGTTTCTGCCCGGCTGTCCGGTTCACCGGACGGCCCGGCTCGCGCCGCGATCGTTCAGGCGGTGTCGAGCAGCGGGCGCAGCGCGGCCACGATCGGCACGTCGGCCGGCAGCCAGTCGACGCTGTCCAGCTCGCCGGCGGACAGCCAGCGCAGCTCGGCGTGCTCCAGCGCCTTGGGCTCGTCGCCGTGCAGCAGGCGGGCGGCGTAGACGCGCAGCACGGACCTGCCGTGCGCCATCCGTACGTCCCGGCCGACGCGTGCGCCGACCGCCACCCGTACGCCCAGTTCCTCGGCACACTCCCGGGCCAGCGCGTCGGTCTCGGCCTCACCGGGCTCGACCTTTCCGCCCGGGAACTCCCATCGCCCCGCCACCTCGGGGGGCGCGGAGCGCTCGCACGCCAGCACCCGGCCGCCCTCGATGATCGCCGCCCCGACGACCACCTTCGGCTCCCGCCGGTCGGCCTGCCCGCTTCCGCTAACCCGTTCGGTCCGCACGGGCCACCAGCGTGCCAGATCAATCGGCGGTTTGGGTAGCTGCGTCGACCGTCAGGTCAGCAGAACACGGAAGTGTGGGCGTGGACACACCATCTGAGTGGCGAGAGACTAGAGGGCGTCGACTGGGACACGGGATGGCGACGATTTGGCCACAAGCCGGCAACGACGCCTGGGAGGTGCGGTGATGCGCGTGCTGTTCAGCGGCCGGGCGAAGCACGACTACCTCAGCGACGCGCTCGCCCTGCTGTCCGGATGGACGCGCGAGGGCGAACAGATCCGCCGCACCATCGTCCTCGACGACACCCAGCACGCGGCGCTCACCGAGCGGGTGGCGGTGGTGGCCGACGCGTTGCGGCTGCGCCCCGAGATCAGCCGGCGGGCCGACCGTACCCAGATCCGGCTCGGGCACGACGACGGCGAGCCGCTCACCGAGGGTGAGGTGCTGCTGGCCGCGCGCATCGAGGACGCGGTCCGCGCGGTCACCGAGTCCTGAGCCGCTGGCACGCCCCGCCTACCCTCGGGTGCATGTCTGGCCCCACGTACGACCGCAAGGAACAGTTCCAGCAGATCCAGAGCGGGTTGCTGCCCGGCGAGCAGATCATCGCCGTCTACGACGCGATCGGCACCGGCACCGGCTTCATCGGCCTGACCGACCGGCGCGTGATCGTCCAGGACCGCTCCTTCGTCGGCAAGCGGTACGCGATCACCAGCATCCCGTACTCGAAGATCACCAGCGTGAGCGTGGTGAGCAACAAGTCCTGGGGTGGTTCGTTCTTCTCCACCGGGTCCATCGCCGTGCACGTCGGCACGCACACCTACGAGGTCGAGTTCCGGGGCGCGCAGAAGAGCCACCACGTGCACAACGTGATCCTGCAGTACATCTCCTGACCCGCCTGGCACAATCGCCGCCATGCGGGGGCTGACGGCGCGATGGCGGGCCTGGCGGGGCGACCATCGGCGCGCCGTACGCCTGCTCCGCCGCCTCCTGGTGCTCGCCACCGCCGCCGTGGTGCTGCTCGGCGCCGCCACGGTCGCCAGCGCGACCTGGGTCCGCGGCGCCGCCGAGGGCCGCCTGTTCGACGCCGCGGACGCGCCGGAGACGCCGGTGGCCCTCGTGCTGGGCACCAAGGTGGAGCCGGACGGCACGCCGGCGCCGTTCCTGGCCGCCCGGCTGGAGATCGCCCGCCAGTTGTACGCCGCCGGCAAGGTCCGGGTGCTACTGCTCTCCGGAGACCACATGAACTGGGACTACGACGAGCCGGAGGCGATGCGGCGCTGGCTCGTCGACCGGGGCGTCCCGGCGGAGAAGACGGTGCTGGACCACGCCGGGTTCGACACGTACGACTCGTGTGTCCGCGCGTACCGCGTCTTCGGGGTCCGGCGGGCCACAGTGGTCACCCAGTCGTTCCATCTGCCGCGCGCGGTGGCGCTCTGCCGGGACGCCGGCATCGACACCGTCGGCGTCGGCGACGACACCGCCCGCCGGTACGCGGACCAGTGGCGGATCAGCTCCGTCCGCGAGTACGGCGCGTGCGTGAAGGCCGCCGCGGACGTGCTCACCGGGCGTGACCCGGTGCACCTCGGCCGCCGGGAGACCGGGGTGGACGACGCGCTGCGGGCGTAATCCGGTTGTCCCTCCGGCACCGTTGCTGGTCTGCTGAACCCCTCGAAGCCGACCGGAGGGAGCACCGCCATGCCACACGCTGCGAAGCCCAGCCGACCCGTCGTCACCCTTTCCGAAACGAGGCTTCGTGTTGTCGTACCCCATTCCGGCGGAGGTCACTGACCTCGCGCCGCGTCGCGTCCCGTCCACCCGGCGGGAGGGCGCGTGATGTCCGTCTTCGACGATCCCGGCCTGTTCGGCCGGCTCTGGGCCGCCACCTACGACGGCCCCGGCAATCCCGACCCGGCCCCGGCCGTCGACTTCCTCGCGCCGCTGGCCGAGGGCGGCCCAGTGCTCGAACTGGCGATCGGCACCGGCCGGGTGGCCCTGCCGCTGGCCGAGCGCGGCCTGACCGTGGAGGGCGTCGAGGCGTCCCCGGAGATGGTCGCGCACCTGCGCGCCAAGCCGGGCGGCGCGGACATGCCCGTGACCGTAGGCGACATGGCGGACGTCCCGGTCGCCGGGCCGTACCGTCTGGTGTTCCTGGTGTTCAACACGCTGTTCAACCTGGTCTCCGAGGAGCGCCAGGCGGCGTGCTTCCGCAACGTCGCCCGGGTGCTCGCGCCCGGCGGGGCGTTCGTCATCGAGACCTTCGTGCCCGACCCGGCGGACTTCGACCGGGACGAGCAGGTCCAGGTGCGGGAGGTGACCGAGGACTCGGCCACCATCCGCATGCACCGGTACGACCGGGCGGCGCAGACGTTCGTGCGCCAGACCGTCACGTTCGACGCCGCCGGCGTGCACCTCAAGCCGTTCGCCATGCGGTACGCCTGGCCGGAACAGATCGACGAGCTGGCGGAGCGGGCCGGGCTGCGGCTCACCGAGCGGTACGCCGACTGGGACCGGTCGCCGTTCGACGCGGACAGCCGCTCGCACATCTCCGTGTACCGGCGGCGGTAGCGCTCACGTCGAGGGGCCGGGCATCACGTCCCGGCCCCTCGGCGCGCGACTACGCTGACGACCGCCGGTCCGGACAGGGGGAACCGATGACAGTCACCGTCGTCGCGATGGACGACTCGCACGCCGACGCCGTGCTGGAGATCTATCGCCTCGGCATCGCCGAGGGCAATGCCACGTTCGAGACCGAGCCGCCGGACTGGACGCGGTTCACCGCCGCTCGCCTGCCCGGCCACCGCTGGGTGGCGCTCGACGAGGCGGGCGACGTGCTCGGCTGGGTGGCCTGCTCGGCGGTCTCCGACCGCTGCGTGTACGCCGGCGTGGTCGAGCACTCCGTCTACGTGCACCCGAGGGGGCGCGGGCGCGGGGTCGGGCGGGCCCTGCTGGCGGCGCTGATCGCCTCGACCGAGGCGGCCGGGATCTGGACCATCCAGTCCGGTGTGTTCCCGGAGAACACCGCGAGTCTCGCGCTGCACGCGGCGTGCGGCTTCCGCGTCGTCGGCACCCGCGAGCGGGTGGGCCGCCACCACGGCACCTGGCGCGACGTGACCTTGATCGAACGCCGCAGCCCCGAGATCTGACCTCCCCTCGGGGTCCGCCCCGGTGATCAAGGAGTTTGTGTCCGGCCGGGGCGGCCCGGGTGACGCAAACCCCTTGATCACCGGGTCGGTCAGGCGCCGACCAGGTGGCGGCGCACCAGGGCGTCCCGCTCCAGGACCAGGTCGACCATCTGCCAGAATTCGGCGAGCCGGGGATGGGCCAGGCCCTCCTCGCGGCTGAGCTTGCGGCCGAAGATCGGGCTGTCCCCCGCGACCTCACCACCGTTGACGAGCGTCGCGGCCGGCCCCGGCGAGCCGGCCACCGGCCCGACCCGGCAGCCGAAGGTGACGTGATCGTCGAAGTCGTCGCGGTCGTCGGTGCGACGGTTTCCGGGCTCTCAGCGCCTGGTCTCGTACCTGGTCAGGAGCACGCCACCAGGGAACGTCCGGGTCTCCACCAGGGCCAGGTTCACCCAGTTGTCGAGGGCCGTGAAGAACGGCTTACCGCCACCCACCAGCACCGGATGGGTGACGAGCACGTACTCGTCGATCAGGCCGCCCCGCATGGCCGCCGAGGCGAGGGTGGCGCCACTGATGTCCATCGGACCACCGTCCTCGGCCTTCAGCCGGCTGATCTCGGTGACCGCGTCGCCGGTGACCAGGCGGGTGTTCCAGTCGACCGGTCTGGACGTCGAGGAGAACACCACCTTCGGCATGTCCCGCCAGCGGCGGGCGAACTCGGCGTGCGCAGGTGTGACGTCCGGCTGCTGATCGGCGGTCGGCCAGTGGGAGCTCATCGCCTCCCACAGTCGCCGCCCGTAGAGCGCCGTGCCGGTCGCCGCCACCCGGTCGGACCACCACTGGAACAACTCGTCGCTCGGCACACCCCAGCCGAGATCGTCGCCGGGCGCAGCGACATAGCCGTCCAGGCTCACGTTCATGCCGAAGGTCAGTTTGCGCATCGTGCCAGCCTCCCGTGGGTCGGTACTCGACGTACAGACCAGCACGGCACCGGGAAACCATCGATCAGGCCACGCCGAGCGCCGGCCCACCAGGATTCAGACGTCGAAGCGGAACCAAGGGCGCCTCGGTCGCCAGCAGCGGGAACAGGACTCACGGCCGGCTGGCAGGGCGTTGCGGATGGTCAGCGCTGGTCGCCGCCTGACGGCATTTCACACGTCGAACCGGGAATCACCGGGGCCGGCGGCAGGTTCTCGACTACCAGCTCTGCGGCTTCTTCCGCCGTTGCGGCCAAGCCGATGATCCGCTCATAACCGGCGGCAATGACTTGGTAGGGAGGGCCGCCGCAGGCGATGAGGGG
This sequence comes from Micromonospora sp. AB353, assembly GCF_049538395.1. NCBI lineage: Bacteria > Bacillati > Actinomycetota > Actinomycetes > Micromonosporales > Micromonosporaceae > Micromonospora > Micromonospora sp. AB353. The sequence continues at coordinate 13,062 of NZ_JBMVFV010000047.1, forward strand.
CAGATCGTGGGCAGGGGTATCGGGCTCGCTCCAAGCGGTCCAGAAGAACTTGATCGTCCCGTGCGTGGCCATAGGGAAGAGGGCGCGCAACGTGGGGTGCTCATAGGCTGCCCGGAAGACCGGATCGTCCACCCACCAGCCCTGCGTGTCCTCCATGAGCGCGCGCCAGACGTCGTCCGCCGACGTCACCGGTTCCATCGGAGCATCCTTGCACGAGCAGCCAACTGCTCGATGATTCTGCTGATGCAGCGCTCAGTCCAGATTCAGACGTTGAAGCGGAACTCCACCACGTCGCCGTCCTGCATGACGTACTCCTTGCCCTCGATCCGGACCTTGCCGGCGGCCTTGGCCGCCGCCATCGATCCGGCCTCGACCAGGTCGTCGTAGGAGACCACCTCGGCCTTGATGAAGCCGCGCTGGAAGTCGCTGTGGATCACCCCGGCGGCCTCCGGCGCGGTCGCGCCGACCGGGACGGTCCAGGCCCGCGCCTCCTTGGGGCCGGCCGTCAGGTACGTCTGGAGCCCGAGCGTCCGGAAGCCCACTCGGACGAGCTGGTTCAGGCCGGGCTCGGACTGCCCGATCGACTCCAGCAACTCTCGGGCCTCGTCCTCGGGCAGGTCCACCAGCTCGGACTCGATCTTGGCGTCCATGAAGATCGCCTCGGCGGGTGCGACGAGGCCGCGCAGCTCGTCGAGGAACTCCTCGTTGCCCAGCTCCGCCTCGTCGACGTTGAAGACGTAGAGGAACGGCTTGGTGGTGAGCAGGTGCAGCTCACGCAGGTGTTCCAGCTCGACCTTCGCGGCGGCGGCGCCCGCATACAGGGTCACGCCGTTGTCGAGGACCTCGACCGCCTTCTTGGCTGCCTCGACCGCGGCGGCCCGGTCCTTGCGGAGCTTGGCCTCCTTCTCCAGCCGGGGAAGCGCCTTCTCCAGCGTCTGGATGTCGGCCAGGATCAGCTCGGTGTTGATCGTCTCGATGTCGTCGGCCGGGGAGACCTTGCCGTCGACGTGCACCACGTTCGGGTCGGAGAAGGCGCGCACCACCTGGCAAATCGCCGAGGCGTCCCGGATGTTGGCGAGGAACGCGTTGCCCCGCCCCTGCCCCTTGGAGGCGCCCCGGACCAGGCCGGCGATGTCGACGAACGAGACCGGCGCCGGCAGCACCTTCTGCGAGGAGAAGATCTCGGCCAGCTTGGCCAGCCGCTCGTCGGGCAGCCCGACCACGCCGACGTTCGGCTCGATGGTGGCGAACGGGTAGTTCGCAGCGAGCACGTCGTTCTTGGTCAGCGCGTTGAACAGGGTGCTCTTGCCCACGTTGGGCAGGCCGACGATGCCGATGGTGAGACTCACGACGAACCAGCTTACGCGCTTCGCCGCCCGCGCCGGGCAGGCAGGTCCGCGAAGCCGCTCACTCCGACGCGGCGGACAGCAGGCGCGGCTCGATCCGGGTCTCCCGGGCGGTGCCGTCCTCGGCGCGGACCAGCTCGTACGCGGCCACGCCGGGACGGTCCGCCACCGCCTCGGCCAGCCGGGTGCCCCGGTAGATCAGCCCCACCCCGTCGTCGGTGCAGTGGCTCGCCGGAAGCGTGCCGTCGGCGACCAGCCGGTGCATCAGCGGGCGGCGCTGCTCCTCGCTGTCGTAGTGCACGCCGTTGCCGTACGGGAGCCAGCCCAGCCCTTCGGTGAAGGGCCGCAGCGTCGGGCCGTAGCTGTCGGTGGCGCCGCCGGTGTGCCAGCAGATCGAGCCGGCGGACACCCCGCCGAGCACCACTCCGGCCTGCCAGCACTCGTGCAGGATCTCCGGCAGGCCGTGCACCCGCCAGACCGCGCAGAGGTTCGCCACGCTGCCGCCGCCGACCCAGATGACGTCCTGCGCGAGCAGGTGCGCGCGGATGTCCTCGACGTTGGGCATCGGGTAGAGCGCCAGGTGGGAGGCGCGGAACCGGGTGCCGGCGAAGGCGCCGTAGAAGACGGTGAACCCGGTCGGCTGGTCGCCGGTGGCCTGGCCGAGGTAGCAGACGCGCGGCGCGTCACCGGCCCCGGCCAGGTCGGCCATCAGGTCGAACAGGGCGCTGGGCCGCGCGTCCCAGGGGCCACGGCGACGGCTGGCGAAACCCATGCTGGTGGCGACGATCGTCGGTTCGGTGGCGGGCATGGGCGTCCTTCCGGGGCGGTGGCGGTGCCGATCATTGTGCCGGATCCGCGGGTCCGGCCTCGGCCGCCGCGAGCAACGCGCGCAGCAGATCGGCCAGCCGGTCCTGGTCGGCGGGGGGCAGCGCGTCGAGGATCCGCCGCTGCACGGCGAGCCCGGCCTCGGCCGACTCCTCCACCACCCGGCGGCCGGTGTCGGTGAGCGTCACCCGCAGCGCCCGCCGGTCGGCCGGGTCGGGCGAGCGCCGTACCAGGCCGGCCCGTTCGAGCCGGTCGAGCCGCCCGGTCATGCCGCCGGAGGTGAGCATCAGCGAGGCGGCGAGCGCCTTCGGCGCCAGCGTGTACGGCGAGCCGGAGCGCCGCAGCGCTGCGAGCACGTCGAACTCACCCCGGCCGATGTTCCAGCCCGCGTACACCTTCTCCTGGCCGTCGCCGACCAGGCGGGCCAGCCGGTAGATGCGGCCGAACACGGCCATCGGCTCGGGCCGCATGCCGGGGCGTTCCCGCCGCCACTGCTCGACGATCGCGTCCACCTCGTCGCCTGTCACGGCTGCCGATTGTGCCGCACGTCCCACTTCCCCTTTTCGCTCGACCCTGATTAGCTTAGCGCTAAGATACTTAGGGCTGAGAAAGAGGCCACCATGAACCCCCGCTGGACCGACGTCGCGCTCACCGCCGCCGCACCCGTCACCTGGGGCACCACGTACCTGGTCACCGCCGAACTCCTGCCCCCGGACCGGCCGCTCTGGGCCGGGGCGATCCGCGCCCTCCCGGCCGGCCTGCTGCTGCTCGCCCTGACCCGCAGACGACCACACGCCCTCTGGTGGGGGCGGGCCGCCGTACTCGGCGCGCTGAACATCGGGGTGTTCTTCCCGCTACTGTTCCTCGCCGCGTACCGGCTGCCCGGCGGCACCGCCGCCGTCCTCGGCGCCGCGCAGCCGCTGCTGGTGGCGGTGCTGACGGTCGCACTGCTCCGCGACCGCCCCACCCGGCCGGCGCTGGTCGCCGCCGTGGCCGCCCCGCTCGGCGTCGCCCTCGTGGTGCTGCGGCCGGGCGCCGGTCTGGACCCGCTCGGCGTCGCCGCCGGGCTGGCCGGTGCCGTGGCGATGGCCGCCGGGCTGGTACTCACCCGCCGCTGGGGCCGGCCGCCCGGCTTGGGCGTCCTCGCCGCGACGAGCTGGCAGCTCGTCGCCGGCGGCCTGATGATCGTGCCGGTCGCCGCCGCCGTCGAGGGCGCACCACCTGTGCCCGACGGGCCGGCCCTTCTCGGGTACGCGTGGCTCGGGCTGGCCGGCACCGCCCTGGCGTACGTGCTGTGGTTCCGGGGCGCGGCGCGACTGCCGGTGTCCCGCGTGTCGGTGCTGGGCGCGTTGAGCCCGCTCACCGCCGCGGCGCTCGGCTGGGTGGTGCTCGGTGAGGCGCTGGACCCGGTCCAGCTCACCGGTTTCGCGGTCGCAGTGGCGGCGATGGTGCTCGCCCAGTTGCCGGACCGGGCGGCGATCCCATCCGGCGCTCAGCCGGCCCGCAGCCGGCGCCAGTCGTCCGGCCACGCCTCGGCGGCGACGCCCTCGGGCAGCGCACCGGCCGGCAGCTGCGCCGCAGCCGCGAGCGGCAGCGTGAACCGGTGCGCGGCGGCGGGACCGGCCGCGTACGACCGGTCGAGCAGCCACCGCACCTCGTCGGCGGTCCAGCCCAGGCCGGAGCGGGCGGCGATCTCGCGGACCAGCCGCAGGCCGACCCGGGTGTCGTCGTCGTAGAAGCGCATGCACCAGTGGTGGGCCCACATGCCGAGCGCGCGCAGCCCGTCCGGGTCGAGGGAGCCGGCCAGCCGCCCGCAGGCGGTGTCCGGGAAGGGGCGACCGGGGTCACCGGCCCGATCACGCTCGATCGCGCCGTACGCGGCCGGCGCCACCACCCGCATCCGCTCGTAGAAGCCCTCCACCACCGCGGCGTCCAACGGTGCTCGCCCCGATCGCATCAGCGGACACCCCGCCCGGCCACGCTCGCCATGCCCCGCACCTCTTCTTGAGTTGGTGGCGGGACGCTACCGACCACTTACGACACTTTCTCGGGTCCGTCGGCCATGATCCACGCCACCTCGGCGGAGTGGTGCTGTCCCGGGGCCGGGGACACCGCCATTCCCCCGGACTGGCGCGACTGCCGCACGTGATGTCTGAATCCCGCCAGCCGAGCCCGGGAGCTGCGAGGCAGGATCGTGGCATGGAACTGGACTTCGAGCGGTGCTACCGAGCCGTCGACAGCCGCGACCCGCGGTTCGACGGCTGGTTCTACACCGGTGTGACGTCGACCGGGATCTACTGCCGGCCGTCCTGTCCGGCGATGACGCCCAAGCGGCGCAACGTCCGGTTCTTCCCGTCCGCCGCCGCCGCGCAGGGTGCCGGGCTGCGGGCGTGCCGCCGGTGCCGGCCGGACGCGGCACCGGGCTCGCCCGAGTGGGACGTCCGGGCCGATCTGGTCGGCCGCGCCATGCGGCTGATCGCCGACGGCGTGGTGGACCGGGACGGCGTGCCCGGGCTGGCCAACCGGCTGGGCTACACCGAGCGGCACCTGCACCGGATGCTCCGGGCCGAGTTGGGTGCCGGCCCGCTGGCGCTGGCCCGGGCCCAGCGCGCGCAGACCGCCCGGATCCTGATCGAGACCACCGGCCTCGGCCTCGCCGAGGTGGCCTTCGCCGCCGGGTTCGGCAGCGTCCGGCAGTTCAACGACACGGTCCGCGAGGTCTACGGCGGCACCCCGTCCGAGCTGCGGGCCGGCCGTCGTGGCCCGGCCGCGGCCACCGGTGCGGGCACGCTCTCGCTGCGGCTGGCATACCGGCCCCCGCTGCACGCGGGCGCGCTGCTGGACTTCCTCGCGCTGCGCGCGCTGCCCCGCGTCGAGGTGGTCCGCGACGGCACCTACCACCGGGGGCTGCGCCTGCCGCACGGTCCCGCCACGGTGGCGCTGACCCCCGCCGACGGCCACATCGACGCCACGCTGCGGCTGGCCGACATGCGTGACCTGGCCCCCGCGGTGGCCCGCTGCCGCCGCCTGCTCGACCTGGACGCCGACCCGGTAGCGGTGGACGCCACACTGGCCGCCGACCCGGCGCTGGCCCCGGCCGTCGCGGCCGAGCCCGGCGTCCGGCTGCCGCACGCGGTCGACGGTTTCGAGCTGGCCGTCCGCGCCGTCGCCACCCAGCAGGTCTCGCTGGCCTCGGCACGGACCACGCTCACCCGCCTGCTCTCCGCCACCCGGACGGCGAGCGGGGCAGCCGCCGACGATCCGGCGGACGGTTTGGTGGCGTTCCCCGGTCCGGCGGAGGTGCTCGCGGCGCCGGACACGGCGTTCCGGATGCCGGCGGCCCGCCGGGAGACGCTCCGCGCGCTGGCCCGCGCGGTCGCCGACGGCGAACTCGACCTGGAACCCGGAGGCGACCGGGAGGAGACGGTCCGGCTCCTGGCCGCGGTGCCCGGCATCGGCCCGTGGACCACCGGCTACCTCGCCATGCGCGCACTCGGCGACCCCGATGTCGCGCTCACCACCGACCTGGGCGTGCGCCGTGGCGCAGCAGCGCTCGGCCTGTCCGACGACCCGAAGACCCTGTCCGCGTACGCCGACCGCTGGCGCCCCTGGCGGTCGTACGCGACCATCCGACTCTGGAGAGCAGCATGAGCACTGTGGACAGCACCGTCATCGACACCCCCACCGGCCCGTTGAGCGTGCTCGCCGGCCCCGACGGGGCGGTACGCGCGGCGGGCTTCACCGCCGACCCGGCGGTCCTGCTGCCGCTGATCCATCCGAGCCTGCGCGGCGAGCTGCGGGAGCGGGCCGACCTCGGTCCGGTGACCGCCGCCGTCCGGGCCTATCTCGACGGTGACCTGGCCGCCATCGATGCAATAGCGGTGGAGCAGCACACCGGCGGCGCATTCCTGACGCACGCCTGGCAGGTGCTGCGCGACGTCAAGCCCGGCGATCCGGTCACCTACACCGGGTTCGCCGCGCTGGCCGGGCGACCGGCGGCGATCCGGGCCGCCGCGGCAGCCTGCGCGCGCAACGCCGCCGCGCTGTTCGTGCCCTGCCACCGGGTGCTGCGCACCGACGGCACGCTGGGTGGATACCGCTGGGGGCTGGACGTGAAGAAGTGGCTTCTCGGGCATGAGGGACGGGTGACGGCTAGCTGACAGCCGGACTGTCACCCCCGGCGGCTACCGTCGGGTAGTGCCCGCGTCCAGCGACGGCAACCCCGCGGCGCATACCGGCGCCCGGTCCCAGCCGCTGCGCAACCTCTGGCGGCTGCGGCCCTACCTGCGCCCGTACGCGATGGAGTTCGCCTGGCTGCTGATCGCGGCGCTGGCGGCGACCGCGGCGAGCCTGGCCGTTCCGCTGGTGGTGCAGCGGGTGGTGGACGGGCCGGTGGCCCGGCACGACGAGGCCGGGCTGCTCCGGCTCGGCGCGCTGGCGCTGCTGCTCGGCGTGGCCGAGGCGGTCCTCATCTTCATCCGCCGCTGGACGCAGTCGTCGTCCTCGGTCGGCATGGAGGCCGCCATCCGTGCCGACATCTACGCCCACCTGCAACGGCTTCCGGCCGGTTTCCACGACCGCTGGCAGTCCGGCCAGTTGCTGTCCCGGATCACCAGCGACCTGTCGGTGATCCGGCGGTTCCTCTCCTTCGGGCTGCTGTTCCTGGTGCTCAACCTGGTCACCTACGCGGCGGTGGTGGCGCTGCTGATCCGGCTGCACCAGTGGCTGGGGCTGTTGGTCGCGGCCAGCGCCGTACCGCTGTTCCTGATCAGCCGCCGCTTCGCCCGCCACTACCACGCGGCGTCGCGGCGGATGCAGGACCAGCAGGGCGACGTCGCCACACTGGTCGAGGAGACCGCGCTGGGGTTGCGCACCATGCGGGCGTACGGGCGCGGGCCGGAACTGGCTGCCCGGTTCGCGGTCGGCGCGCGCCGGCTGCACGACACCGGGATCGGCAAGGCCCGGCTGCTGGCCCGGACCTCCGCGCTGTTCGACCTGGTGCCCAACCTGACGCTCGGCGCGGTCCTGGTGGCCGGCGCCGCTGCGGTCGCCGACGGCGCGCTGTCCATCGGTGAGCTGGTCGCGTTCGTCAGTCTCCAGCTCATGCTGATCTGGCCGGTGCAGTCACTGGGCTGGATCATCGCCAACGGCCAGGAGGCCGCGACCGCCGCCGACCGGATCCAGGAGGTGCTGGACACGCCGCCGACCATCGTGGACGCTCCGCACGCCCGGTCACTCGACCGGGGTGAGGTACGCGGCCGGCTCCGCTTCGAGGGGGTCGGCTTTCGCTACCCCGGCACGTCCGGACCGGTGCTGCGCGACCTGGATCTGGCGGTCGAGCCGGGCGAGACGATGGCGCTGGTCGGCGCCACCGGGTGCGGCAAGAGCACGCTGCTGTCGCTCGTCCCCCGGCTGCACGAGGTGACCGGCGGCCGGATCACGATCGACGGGTACGACGTACGTGACCTGCGGCTGGACTCGTTGCGCCGGCTCGTCGCCGTGGCGTTCGAGGAGCCCACGCTGTTCTCCATGTCGATCTGGGAGAACCTCACGCTGGGCCGGCCGGACGCGAGCGAGGACGAGGTCCGCGCCGCGCTGACGCTGGCCCAGGCGGACTTCGCGTACGAGTTGCCCTGGGGGCTCGCCACCCGGGTCGGTGAGCAGGGGCTGTCGCTGTCCGGCGGGCAGCGGCAGCGCCTCGCGCTGGCGCGTGCGGTGCTCGGCCGGCCCGCGGTGCTGGTGCTCGACGACCCGCTCTCCGCGCTCGACGTGCACACCGAGGCGCTCGTCGAGGCGGCCCTGCGCCGGGTGCTGCGGGACACCGCGACCACGACCCTGCTGGTGGCGCACCGCCCGTCGACGGTGGCGCTGGCGGACCGGGTGGCCCTGCTCGACGACGGCCGGATCGTCGCCGTCGGTACTCACTCGGAGCTGCTGGCCCGGGTGCCCGCCTACCGGGCGGTGTTGTCCGCCGAGCCGGAGCGCCGGAGCGACGGCGTCGGCCTGGTGCGCTCGTGACCGGGCGCGCGCCGCGGGTACCCAGGCCCCGCGACGCGCGCAGCGGTGCCGGGTCGACAGGCGCGCGCCACGGCGACGGTGACGACCTGTCCCGCTGGCGGGGGCGGGCCACCGACCCGGACGCCGACCGCAGCCGGGCCGAGGACTCGTCCCCGGAGGCGGTGACCCGGCTGCGCGCCCGCAGCCGGGTGCTGCTGCGCCGGCTGCTGCGCCCGCACCGGCGGGCCCTCGGGCTGGCGGTGGCGCTGCTGCTGGCGCAGAACGCCGCCGCGATGTCCGGGCCGTACCTGGTCATGCTCGGCATCGACAGGGGCATCGGGCCGCTGCGGGCCGGTGATCCCGGCCCCCTGATCGCCGTCGCCGCCGCGTTCGTGGTCGCCACCGCTGTCGAGTACGCGGCCCGGCGCGCGTTCCTCACCCTCGCCGCCCGGATCGGCCAAGCCGTCCTGCTGGACCTGCGCCGCCGGGTGTACGGGCACTTCCTGCGCCTCGACGTCGGCTTCCACGAGCGCTACACGTCCGGGCGGATGGTGTCCCGGCTGACCAGCGACCTGGAGTCGATCGCCGAGCTGGTCGACGGCGGCATCGACAAGCTGGTGATGGCCGGGCTCTCCGTGCTGTCCGTGGCGGGCATCCTGCTCTGGCTGGACCTGCCACTGGCGGCGGTGACGCTGCTCGCCTTCCCGTTCCTGTTCGTGCTGTCGCGCTGGTTCGCCCGCGCGTCGGCCGGGGCGTACCGGCGCACCCGGGAGGCGGTGGCGCTGGTCATCGTGCACTTCGTCGAGTCGCTGCGCGGCATCCGGGCCGTGCAGGCGTACCGGCGGGAGGACCGCAACGACCGCATCTTCGGCGCGGTGAACGACGACTACCGGCGCTCCAGCCTGAGCGCGTTCCGGCTGATCGCGATCTACTCGCCGGGCATCCGGCTGATCGGCAACCTGACCGCGGCGGTGGTGCTCGGGTACGGCGGCTGGCGGGTGCTGGGCGGCGGCGTGGAGGTGGGCGTGCTCGCCGCGTTCCTGCTCTACCTGCGCCGGTTCTTCGAGCCGATGGAGGAGCTGAGCCAGTTCTACAACTCGCTCCAGTCGGCGACCGCCGCGCTGGAGAAACTGGCCGGGGTGCTGGACGAGAACCCGGCGGTCGCCGAACCGGCGCAGCCGGTGCCGCTGCCGGCCGGTCCGCCGCGCGGGGCGGTGACCTTTCGTGCCGTCGACTTCGGCTACCGCCGCCGGACGCCGATCCTGTCCGGCCTCGACCTGACCGTGCCACCCGGGCAGACAGTGGCGCTGATCGGGCCGACCGGCGCCGGGAAGTCCACTGTCGCGAAGCTCGTCGCCCGCTTCCACGACCCGGACGCGGGCACGGTCCGGCTGGACGGGGTGGACCTGCGCGACCTCGCCGACGCCGAGCTGCGCCGGGCGGTGGTGCTGGTGACCCAGGAGACGCACCTGTTCAGCGGTTCCGTGGCCGACAACATCAGGTTCGGCCGTCCCGACGCCGACGACGAGGCGGTGGTGGCGGCCGCGCGGGCGATCGGCGCGCACGACTTCATCGCCGCGCTGCCCGACGGCTACGCCACCGACGTGCACCGGCGCGGCGGGCGGCTGTCCGCCGGGCAGCGGCAGCTCGTCGCGTTCGCCCGGGCGTTCCTCGCCGATCCCCGGGTGCTGATCCTCGACGAGGCGACCTCGTCGCTCGACGTGCCGACCGAACGGCTGGTGCAGCGGGCCCTGCACAACGTGCTGCGCGACCGCACCGCCCTGGTGATCGCCCATCGGCTGTCCACGGTGGAGACGGCGGACCGGGTGCTGGTGCTCGACGACGGCCGGATCGTGGAGGACGGCCCACCGGCCGAGCTGATCGCCGCCGACGGTCGCTACGCCGCCCTGCACCGCCAGTGGCGTGACTCCCTCCTCTAGCTCTCCCGCGGGGACGCGCGGGGGTGGGGAAAGTCGTGGAGTGCGGCCGGGTGGCTGCCTACCATCGGCTGATGACCGACACGACGAGGAGCGCCCGCGGCGGCGTCCCCGAGCGTCCGAGCCTGGACGGCATCGAGGAGACCTGGGCCCGCCGCTGGCAGTCCGACGGCACGTACGCGTTCGACCGCACGAAGGAGCGGTCGGACGTATACGCGATCGACACTCCCCCGCCGACCGTGTCGGGCGAACTGCACATGGGGCACGTCTTCTCGTACACCCACACCGACACGGTGGCCCGGTTCCAGCGCATGCGCGGGCGCACGGTGTTCTACCCGATGGGCTGGGACGACAACGGGCTGCCCACCGAACGCCGGGTGCAGAACGTGTACGGCGTGCGTCCCGATCCGGCGCTGCCGTACGACGCGGACTGGCGCCCGCCGGCCGCACCTGTGGACGACGCGGCCCGGAAGAACCCGGCGGCGATCTCCCGGCGCAACTTCATCGAGCTGTGCGAACTGCTCACTGTCGAGGACGAGAAGGCGTTCGAGGCGCTCTGGCGGCGGCTCGGGCTGTCGGTGGACTGGTCGCTGACGTACACCACCATCGGGTCGGCGGCCCGCGCGGCGAGCCAGCGCGCGTTCCTGCGCAACCTGGCCCGGGGCGAGGCGTACCAGGCTGAGGCGCCGACGCTGTGGGACGTCGGGTACGGCACCGCCGTCGCGCAGGCCGAGCTGGAGGACCGGGAGCGGCCCGGCGCGTACCACCGGCTGCGGTTCACCGGCCCGGACGGCCGCGAGGTGCTGATCGACACCACCCGGCCGGAGCTGCTGCCGGCCTGCGTGGCGCTCGTCTGCCACCCCGACGACGAGCGGTACGCGGACCTGGTCGGCGCGGCTGCGCGTACCCCGGTGTTCGGGGTCGAGGTGCCGGTGCGCGCGCACCCGCTGGCGGACCCGGCCAAGGGCACGGGCATCGCGATGGTCTGCACGTTCGGTGACCTCACCGACGTGACCTGGTGGCGTGAGCTGCGGCTGGACACCCGCGTGGTGATCGGCCGGGACGGGCGGCTGCTGCCGGAGCCGCCGGCCGGCGTGCCGGCGGAGCCCTACGCGGCGCTGGCCGGGCAGACGGTGAACGGCGCCCGGCGGACGCTCGTGGATCTGCTCGCGGACGCGGGCGACCTGGTCGGCGAGCCGCGGCCGATCACCCACCCGGTGAAGTTCTACGAGCGCGGCGACCGGCCGCTGGAGATCGTCTCGACCCGGCAGTGGTATCTGCGCAACGGCGGCCGCGACACGGACCTGCGCGAAGATCTGCTGGCCCGGGGGCGGGAGCTGCGCTGGGTGCCGGAGCACATGCGGCACCGCTACGAGCACTGGGTGGGTGGTCTCACCGGGGACTGGCTGGTCAGCCGGCAGCGGTTCTTCGGCGTGCCGGTGCCGGTGTGGTACCGGCTCGACGACACTGGCGAGCCGGACTGGACCCACCCTCTCACACCGGACGAGGCGTCGCTCCCGATCGACCCGACGAGCGAACCGCCGCCCGGGTACGAGGAGTCGCAGCGCGGCGAGCCGGGCGGTTTCACCGGCGACCCGGACGTGCTGGACACCTGGGCCACGTCGTCGCTGACCCCGCAGATCGTCGGCGGCTGGGAGACCGACCCGGACCTGTTCGGCCGGGTCTTCCCGATGGACCTGCGCCCGCAGGGGCACGACATCATCCGGACCTGGCTGTTCGCCACAGTGGCCCGCTCCCACCTGGAGCACGGCGCGCTGCCGTGGCACACCGCCGTGCTGTCCGGCTGGATCCTCGACCCGGACCGCAAGAAGATGTCGAAGTCCAAGGGCAACGTGGTCACGCCGATGGCGCTGCTGGAGCAGAACGGGTCCGACGCGGTCCGCTACTGGGCCGCGAACGGCAAGCCGGGCATGGACCTCGCCTTCGACCCGGCCCAGGTCAAGGTGGGGCGCCGACTGGCCACCAAACTGCTCAACGCGTCGCGGTTCGCGCTCGGGCTGGGCGCCGCCGACGCGCTCCGGGCCGCGGCGACCCAACCGCTCGACACCGCGATGCTCGCCGAACTGTCCGGCGTGGTCGCGACCGCGACCACCGCCTTCGACGGGTACGACCACACGGCCGCCCTGATGGCCACCGAGGCGTTCTTCTGGCGGTTCTGCGACGACTACATCGAGCTGGTGAAGGAGCGCGCCTACGGCAGCGGGCCGGCCGCCGACTCGGCCCGGGCGGCGCTGGCGACCGCGTTGTCGGTGCAGTTGCGCCTGTTCGCGCCGGTGCTGCCGTTCGTCACCGAGGAGGTCTGGTCGTGGTGGCGGTACGGCTCGGTGCACCGTTCGCCGTGGCCGACCACGTACGAGGTGGGCCGCGCGATGGAGGCGCCGGGTGACCCGGAACTGCTGCGACTGGCCGCTGACGCACTGGGCCAGGTGCGGCGTGCCAAGTCGGAGCGGAAGCTGTCGATGAAGGCGGACGTGCCGCTGGCCGAGGCGCTCGGACCGGCGGCGGTGCTCGACCGGCTCGGCACCGTCGCCGACGACCTGCGCGCGGCGGGCCGGATCGCGAAGCTGGACCTGCTACCCGACCGCACCACCGAACTGGTCATCGCCTGCGCGTTCTGAGCACCGATGCAAGGAAGGGCCCCTTCTTAACGCCTGGCGTTGTAGAAGGGGCCCTTCTTAACACCTCGAAGGGCCGGCGGCGGTGCGTGCCTCAGTCGGCCGCGCAGGCCGCCTTGAGCTTGTCGCGAGCGGCGGTGAGATCCGCCTTGCTCGGTGCCTTACCCGGCGCCTTGGCCCAGGTGTCGGCGAGGTCGGCCATCTCGGTGGCGACCCCCTTCACCGCGGCGTTCACCTCGTCGCTGCTGGTGAAGGCGTGCGTGTAGAGCGTGGCCGCGCCCGCCGAGTACTGGGCGCTGACCGCCGAGTGGCCGGCCGGCGGGCCGATCTTCTCCGCGTCGGCCACCTCCTTCAGGGCCGCCGTGATGTCCTTCTCCGCCGTCGCGCAGGTCTTCCGGGTGGCGTCGTCGAGGCCCGCCGGCGCCGGGGTCACCGGCGGCACGGAGGTGGCGGCGGGGACGGAGGGCGCCGCCGGCCCGGCCGAGGGCTTGTCGCCGCCGTCGCAGCCGGACATGACGATCAGCGCCACCGCGGCCGGGGCCAGCAGGGCGAGTCGAGCTGAACGCAATGTGTCTCCCCGTGTCGGTGTTCGTAGCCGCCGCAAACTAGCAGACCGGACACGGCGGGGCGGAACCCGTTTTCCGGCGTCCACACCGGAAAACGGATCCCGCACCCGGTTCAGCTCGTCTCGCCGGCCACGCTGAACGAGCGCAGGCGGTCGATCGCCAGCACGGTGAACCCGACCGCCACCAGCCCGGTGAGCACCGCCGCGACCGGCACCGAGACGGTGGTGCCGAGCAGCGGCGTCGGCGCCATCCGGTCGGCCAGGGCGATCACCCACTGCTGGATCGACAGCACCCGGGTGCCGCCGACGAACCGGCCCAGCAGCCCCTCCCAGATCAGCACGTAGACCAGGCCGAGCAGCACCGGCCGCCGGGTCACCAGGCTCAACGCCAGGAACAGCGCCGAGTACGCCAGAGCGCCCGCCGCCGAGGCGGCGACCAGAGCGAGTCCGAGGCGTACCGAATCGGCGAGCACGCCCGCGACGTAGATCGGGACACCGACGGTGACCGCTGTGACGCCGGCCGCGACCGCCAGCTTCGGCAGCACGATCTGCCAGCGCGGCAGCGGCTTGGTGAGGATGTGCACGACGGTGCCGTCGTCGATCTCCGCGCCGAGCACGCCGGTGCCCACGATCAGCGCCACCACCGGCAGCACCACCGCGAGGCCGAGGCCGACGAGGACCGGCGGTCCCCACTGGCCCGGGTCGACGCCGAGCGACCGGCAGAGCACCGCCAGGCCGATCAGGACCAGCGGCAACGGCAACAGCATGAGGAACCGGCTCCGGCCGAACAGGCCACGCGCGGTGATCCAGGTCACTGTCGACATCATGCCTCCACCAGATACGAGAAGACGCTCTCCAGCGACTCGTCCTCCGGCAGCAGCTGCCGGACCCGGATGCCGTGCCGGAGCGCGATCCGGGGCAGTGCCCGGGTGAACGCGCCGTAGTCGCCGGCCTTGACGGTCAGGCCGGTGCGGTCCAGCTCGACGCCGGAGACCGACGCCTCGGCCATCAGCGCCACCGCCAGCGCCCGGTCGTCGGTGGAGCGGACCGCGAACACGTGCGGCCGGTTGGTCATCAGGCGGCGGATGGTCCGGTAGTCGCCGGAGGCGGCGAGCCGGCCGGCCACCATCACCTGGACCGTGCCGGAGACCTGCTCGACCTCCTCCAGGATGTGCGAGCTGAACAGGATGGTCCGCCCCGCGTCGCCGAGCCGGTGCAGCAGCGCCATCATGTGCAGCCGCTGGCGCGGGTCCATCCCGTTGAACGGCTCGTCGAGCAGCAGCACCTGCGGGTCGTGCACGAGCGCGGCGGCGACCCGGGTGCGCTGCCGCATGCCCTTGGAGTAGGTGCCGATCCGCCGGGTCTGCGCGTCCTCCATCTCGACCAGCTCGATCGCCCGCTTCGTGGCGGCCTCCGGGTCGGGCAGCCGGTGCAGCTTGGCGCTGGCGAGCACGAACTCGTACGCGCTGAGGAACGTGTGCACCGCCTCGCGCTCGCTGACCAGGCCCAGCCGCCGGTAGACGGCAGGGTTGCGCCAGGTCGGCTCCCCGTCCAGCGTCACGGTCCCCCGCGACGGGGACAGGAAGCCCGCCATCATGTGCAGCAGCGTGGTCTTGCCGGCGCCGTTGGGGCCGAGCAGGCCGGTCACGCCGGGGCCGAGCCGCATGGTGACGTCGTTCACCGCCACCACGTTGCCGTACCAGCGGGAGACGCCGGCCAGGTCGAGCGTGCTCGTCGCGGCGGCGGGCGCGCCGGCCGTCGACTGGGTGCTGATCGCCGTCATCGGGCGGCCACCTTCCGGTATCGCAGGAGCAGCAGGCTGACGCAGGCGGCGACCAGCAGCACGGCGACCACGGCGTAGACCGGCCCGAAGTCGCCGATCGGCATGCCGCCCCGTCCCTGGGTCAGCCGGTCGCCGAGCGCCCAGTTGCCCACGCCCCCGACGAGCGTCGGCGGGGAGGCCACGAAGGCCAGCTCGTTGATCGTCTGCGAGGGCAGGATGGACAGCACGCCCACGACCGGCGTGGTCATCAGGAAGACCGCCACGATGCCGCCGGCGGCGAACGCGCGCTTGCCGGTGAGCGAGGCGACGAGCAGGGCGATCGAGGCGAACACCACCGCCCACAGCCCGGCGTAGAGCAGCCCGGGCAGCAGGTCGAGCAGTTCGTCCCACACCCCGCCGATGCCCCGCTTCGTGGTGAACGCGGCGCCGAGGAACATCACCAGCTGCGGGCCGCCGAGCAGCAGCCAGAGCGCGGTGACGAGCGCCAGCAGCTTGGACAGGGCGTAGTCGCCGCGCGGCAGCGGCCGGGAGAAGTACAGCGGCAGCACGCCGCTGCGCAGGTCGCGGGAGACCAGCTCGGGCGCGGCCACCGCGGCGAAGAAGATGACCAGCCAGCTCATCGCGTCGGCGAACTGGGCGTACGTCATCACCACCTCGCCGATCTGGCTGCGCACCGCGGTGACCCCGGCGGCCACCACTGTGACCACGGAGACGACCAGCCACGGGAAGATCTTGGCCTTGGCGCTGCGGCCCAGGCCGAAGACGGTACGCACGCCGTGCAGGTAGAGCGCGCCGAAGACCTGCCGGCGGCCGAGCCGCGGGCCGGTGTAGCGCTGGTAGCCGATGTCGTGGATGACCCCGGTCGCGTCAGACATGGCTGGGCTCCCTCGCGGCGAAGAGTTCGGCCACCCGGTGCCGCCGCT
Source organism: Micromonospora sp. AB353 (assembly GCF_049538395.1). NCBI lineage: Bacteria > Bacillati > Actinomycetota > Actinomycetes > Micromonosporales > Micromonosporaceae > Micromonospora > Micromonospora sp. AB353. The sequence goes on from NZ_JBMVFV010000047.1 coordinate 29,074, forward strand.
GGTCCAGCCGGTGCAGCGGCAGGTCCAGCTCGGCGACCGCGCCGAGGATCTGGTCGTAGGTGGCGTCGTCGGCGAGCGGGACGAGCAGCAGCCGCCCGTCGCGGGTCACCGGCAGTTCGAGCGCGGTGAGCCGGGCGGCCAGTTCCTCGGTGCCCTCGCTCACCTCGACGGCGAGCACGTCGGTGGCGGTGGTCATGGCGGACACCCGGTCGGCGCGCAGCAGCCGGCCGCCGTCGATGGCGACGAGCGTGTCGCAGATCCGCTCCACCTCGCCGAGCAGGTGCGAGCAGACCACCACCGAGATGCCGAACTCGGTGCCGATCCGATGGATCAGCGCGAGCATGGCGTCCCGGCCGGCCGGGTCGAGGCCGTTCGTCGGCTCGTCGAGCAACAGCAGATCGGGATCGTGTACGAGCGCCTGGGCGAGCTTGACCCGCTGCTTCATGCCGGTGGAGTAGCCGCCGACGGCCCGGTGCCGCTCCTCGTGCAGACCGACGTGACGCAGCGCCTCGGAGGCCCGCTCGCGGGCGACGGTGCGCGGCAGCCCGCTGATCCGGCCCAGGTGGGTGACCAGTTCGGCGGCGGACAGGTCGGGCGGGAGGGCGTCGTGCTCGGGCATGTAGCCGACCCGGGCGCGGACCGCGGCGGGATCGGTGGTGGGGTCGAGGCCGAGCACCTGTACCCGGCCGCTGGTCGGCGGGAGCAGACCCAGCAGGATCTTGATCAGAGTGGACTTGCCGGCGCCGTTCGCGCCCACCAGCCCGATGATCCCCGGCTCGACCGACACGGTGAGGTCGGTCAACGCGGTGACCCGGCCTCCGTACGTCTTGGTCAGCGACTCGGTCGCGAGCAGTGTCACGCCGTTCAGCGTAGAACTCCGGTGCCTCGCCGGAGTCTCTCCTGACCCCTGCGATCCCCTGATCCTCGGCCGCCGCGGCCCCTAGGTGGCCGCCGGTCCCTGGGCGGTGGGAGCGGGGCGGCGACCGCGCGGGCAGCCGTCAGCGTGTGAGGCGGATCGGGGGCCGCGTGGCGGACTTGCGCCGGCGGGCGGAGTCAGAGGTGCGCGTCCGGGCCAGCCGCTGCGCCGGGTGGAGGACTCGTGCCGGCTCCCGTCCCGGCTCCGTCGCGCGGCCCGCCGGATACGGGACCGCGCGCTCGGCCGGTCGGCGCGCTCCGGCAGCCGTTCGCACGATCGACCGGCGGCGGCCCGCCGGTAAGGATTCGGTGACCCCGGTTCGTCCTCGGCACGGTCGCCGGACACGCGATCACCGGGAGGCGGGTGGCGCTCTCGACCGATCGCCGGTGGGCTGCGAAACTGTGTGCCGGCCGGCGAGTTGGGGGTTCGATGAGCAACGGGTGGCTGCTGCCCGAGGACGTTCTGCGGGATGCGCCGTCGTACGCGCCCAGACCCGCTGAGCTGGCCGATCTCCAGTTGTTGCTGAGTGGGGCGTACGCACCGCTCACCGGTTTCATGAGCCGGGCCGACCTGGCCTCGCTGAACCGGCGCGGCCGGCTGGCCGACGGCACGCCATGGCCGGTGCCGGTGACGCTCCAGGTGCCGGCGGCGCTCGCCGACGGCTTGGACCCGGCCGACCCGGCCCGCCGGGCGGTGGTGCTCACCGACGGCGAGGGCGCACCGGTGGCGGCGATGGACGTGACCGACGTCTGGCCGGGCCGCGAGGGCATGGTGGGTGTCGGTGGCGCGGTACGCCGCCTGGGCGACGGCGGCCACGGGCCGTTCCAGCGGCTGCGGCGCGGCCCCGACGAGGTACGCGGACTGCTGCCGCCGGGCCGGGTGCTCGGCGTGTTCGCCGACCGTCCGCTGCACCGGCCGCAGCTGGCGCAGATCGCGCACGCGGCCCGTACGCTCGGCGCGCACCTGCTGGTGATGATCCCGATCGGCGAGGAGTCGATCGCCGGACTGCCGGCCGAGGCGCTGGTGCGCAGCGTGTTCGCCGCGCGCGACCGGATGCCCCCGGCGACGCTGGTGGCGGTGCCGCTGGCCCGGCGGCGCGACGAGATCAGCGACGCGCTGCTGCGGGCGCGGGTCGCCGCCGCGTACGGGGTGACCCACCTGCTGTCCACCGAGGGCATGCTCTCCGGCGCCGGCCTGCGGGTGCTGGTGCCGCGCGAGCTGGCCTACGACAACCGGGACGGGCAGTGGCGCTGGCGGGAGGACATCCCGCCGCGCAACCGGCGGCTGGCGCTGAGCACGCGGGAGATCGACGACCTGCTGGACCGGGGTTTCCCGCTGCCCGAGTGGCACACGCCGCCGGCGGTGGCGAAGGAACTGACCCGGGCGCGCCCGCCGCGGCGGCACCGAGGTCTGGTGATCTTCCTGACCGGCCTGTCCGGCTCGGGCAAGTCGACCATCGCCCGCGGGCTGGCCGACGTGCTCCGCGAGCAGGGCGACCGTACGATCACGCTGCTCGACGGCGACGTGGTGCGGCGGGAACTCTCCGCCGGGCTGGGGTTCAGCAAGGCCGACCGGGATCTCAACGTACGCCGGATCGGCTGGGTGGCCGCGGAGATCGCCCGGCACCGGGGCGTCGGCATCTGCTGCCCGATCGCGCCGTACGCGGCGGCCCGCGCCACCGCCCGGGAGATGGCCGAGACGGCCGGGGCGGGGTTCCTGCTGGTCCACGTGGCGACGCCGCTGGCGGTCTGCGAGCAGCGCGACCGCAAGGGCCTGTACGCCCGCGCCCGGGCCGGCCTGATCACCGGGATGACCGGCATCGACGACCCGTACGAGGAGCCCACCGACGCCGACCTGGTGGTGGACACCTCGGATCTGAGCGTCGAGGAGGCCATCGGGAAGGTGATGGAGCACCTGACCGAGACCGGCTGGGTGGAGCCCCGCCTCCAGCCCGCCTGACCCCCGACCGCCGGACGCGTCCGGCCTGCGCGCACCTCGACCGCCGTCGTCCGGCCTTCCGGACGGCGGCGGTCTCGCATCGCCCGTTGCTGCGCGGTAGTGTTCGTCTTTGTTGGAACACGTTCGACCGCGTGGAGTGCCTGCGCGGTCGGTGAGGCGCGGAGGTGAGCCGGGGATGCTGGCGCGGCAGCGGCAGACGGCAATCCTGGAACGACTGCGCCGCGCCGGTGGCGTCCGGGTCACCGAGCTGGCGGCCGAGTTCGGCGTCTCCGACATGACCATCCGGCGCGACCTGGACACGCTGCACGAGCAGGGACTGCTCGCCAAGGTGCACGGTGGTGCGACGCCGGCCGGTCCCGGCTCGACCGACGAACCCGGCTTCCACGCCAAGTCCGTCCGCCAGTCCGCCGAGAAGGCCGCCATCGCCGAGTACGCCGCGGGACTGGTCCGGCCCGGCGCCGCCATCGCGCTCTCCGCCGGCACCACCACCGCCGAGCTGGCCCAGCGGCTGGTCGACGTGCCCGGCCTCACCGTGGTCACCAACTCGCTGCCGGTCGCGGAGGCCCTGCACGTCGGCGGGCGGCCGGACCAGACCGTGGTCCTCACCGGCGGCGTCCGCACACCGTCGGACGCGCTCGTCGGCCCGCTCGCCGTGGCCGCGATCGCCGCGCTGCACCTGGACCTGCTCTTTCTGGGCGTGCACGGGATCAGCGAACGGGCCGGTTTCACCACGCCCAATCTGATGGAGGCGGACACGAACCGGGCGCTCGTAGCCGCGGCGGACCGGCTCGTGGTGCTCGCCGACCACACCAAGTGGGGCACCGTCGGCATCTCGTCGATCGTGCCGCTGGAGGCGGCGGACGTGCTGGTCACCGACGACCGGTTGGCACCCGAGGCCCGACGGGTACTCGACGACAGGGTGGGTGAGCTGGTGACGGTGCCCACGACGAGGGGGGCGGAGTGAAGCGTACGCAGATCGCGCTGGCCGACGGCCGCGAGCTGATCTACTTCGACGAGCGGGACGACGCGGTCCGCGACCAGCCGGACCGGCGGGATCTGCCCCCTCCCCCGCCCGCCTCGCAACTGCGGTACGACCCGCTGACCGACGAGTGGGTGGCGGTGGCGGTGCACCGGCAGACCCGCACGTTCCTGCCCCCGGCCGACCAGTGCCCGCTCTGCCCGTCCCGGGGCGAGCGGCACAGCGAGATCCCGGCGCCCGACTACGACGTGGTGGTCTTCGAGAACCGGTTCCCGTCGCTGAGCCAGCGGGTGGCCGACGAGCCGGCCGAGATCACGCCCTTCACCCCGGTACGCCCCGGACGTGGAAAGTGCGAGGTGGTCTGCTTCACCGACGACCACAACGCCTCGTTCGCCCGCCTCTCTCCGCAGCGGGTGCGGACGGTGCTCGACGCGCTCGCCGACCGCACCACGGCACTGAGCGCGCTGCCCGGCGTGGAGCAGGTCTTCCCGTTCGAGAACCGGGGCGTGGAGATCGGGGTGACGCTGCACCACCCGCACGGGCAGATCTACGCGTACCCGTTCGTGACGCCGCGCACCCGCACCATGCTGGCCGCCGCCCGCCGGTACGCCGACCGCACCGGGGGCAACCTCTACGCCGACGTGCTGGCCACCGAACGCGCCTCCGGGGACCGGGTGGTGACGAGCAACGAGCACTGGACCGCGTACGTCCCGGCGGCGGCGCGCTGGCCGTTCGAGGTGCACGTGGCGCCGCACCGGCCGGTGCCGGACATCCCGGCGCTCGACGACGCCGAGCGGGACGCCTTCGGGCCGCTCTACCTGGATCTGCTGCGCCGCTTCGACGGGCTGTTCGACCTGCCGATGCCGTACATCGCGGCGTGGCACCAGGCGCCGGTACGGATCGACAGGGAGCTGGGCCACCTGCACCTTCAGCTGTTCAGCATCCGGCGGGCCAAGGACAAGCTGAAGTACCTGGCCGGGTCGGAGTCCGGCATGGGCGTGTTCATCAACGACATCGCCCCGGAACGCGCCGCCGAGTTGCTCCGCACCGCATGAAAGGAAGGGCCCCTTATTAACGCCTGCGGTAGAGGAAGGGCCCCTTCTTAACAGCCGTGACCGGAGCATGGGGCGCGGGGGGCCCGGGACAGGGCCCCCCGCAGGGAAGGGACGGCTGGCTGCGCTCAGCAGCCTCGAAGGTCAGCCGGCCGACGCGCGGCCACGGCCCACCCTCATGGACGCGACTGGCATCTCGTCCACCCTGTCAACGAGGGCGCACCGAACGAGGTCACGCCGTCCCGGCGGGTCTGAGGTGTTAAAAAGGGCCCCTTCTACAACGCGAGGCGTTAAGAAGGGGCCCTTCCTTGCACGTCAGGCGGCGAGCTTGCGCGCCAGGTTCTCGTCGAGCGCGTTCATGAACTCGTCGGTGGTCAGCCACGGGGCGTCCCGCGAGATGAGCAGCGCGAGGTCCTTGGTCATCTGGCCGCCCTCGACGGTGTCCACGATGACCTTCTCCAGCGTGTTCGCGAACTCGGTGACCGCCGGGGTGCCGTCCAGCTTGCCCCGGTGGGCCAGGCCCCGGGTCCAGGCGTAGATCGAGGCGATCGGGTTGGTCGAGGTCTTCTCGCCCTTCTGGTACTGCCGGTAGTGCCGCGTGACGGTGCCGTGGGCGGCCTCGGCCTCGACGGTGCGGCCGTCCGGGGAGAGCAGCACCGAGGTCATCAGGCCGAGCGAGCCGAAGCCCTGCGCGACGGTGTCGGACTGCACGTCACCGTCGTAGTTCTTGCAGGCCCAGACGTACCCGCCCTCCCACTTGAGCGCGGCGGCGACCATGTCGTCGATCAGCCGGTGCTCGTAGGTGAGGCCGGCGGCCTCGAACTCGGCCTTGAACTCGTTCTCGAACACCTCGGCGAAGATGTCCTTGAACCGGCCGTCGTACGCCTTGAGGATGGTGTTCTTGGTGGACATGTAGACCGGGTAGTTGCGGTCCAGGCCGTACCGGAACGAGGCGCGGGCGAAGTCCCGGATCGACTCGTCGTAGTTGTACATGCCCATGGCGATGCCACCGCCGGGGAAGTTGGCGACCTCCATCTCCATCGGGGTGCCGCCGTCGGCCGGGGTGTAGGTGATGGTCACCGTGCCGGGGCCGGGGACGACGAAGTCGGTGGCCTTGTACTGGTCGCCGTGCGCGTGGCGGCCGATGATGATCGGCTTGGTCCAGCCCGGGACGAGCCGCGGCACGTTCGACATGATGATCGGCTCGCGGAAGACCACGCCGCCGAGGATGTTGCGGATGGTGCCGTTCGGCGACCGCCACATCTTCTTCAGGCCGAACTCCTCCACCCGGGCCTCGTCCGGGGTGATGGTGGCGCACTTGACGCCGACGCCGTGCTCCTTGATGGCGTTGGCGGCGTCAACGGTGACCTGGTCGTCGGTGGCGTCACGGTGCTGGATCGACAGGTCGTAGTAGTGCAGGTCGACGTCGAGGTAGGGCAGGATCAGCTGCTCCCGGATCTGCTTCCAGATGATCCGGGTCATCTCGTCGCCGTCGATCTCCACGACCGGGTTGTTTACCTTGATCTTCGCCATCGGCCGGCGCTCCTCTCGGGGGACACGTGCTCAAGCAGTACGAGCGTACTGGAAACTGGCCGGCAGTCCCCAGGCGGCCCGGGTGGGCCGCCGGAAAAGCGGGCTGCGCCGCGCCTCGGGCCGCTGGCATCATCGTCCGATGCCGCGCAGCCGCACCATCGGGTCTATCACGGTCACCGCGATCGCCGACGGCGAGGGGCCCTTCTTCCAGCCCCGCGGCGAGGCGTTTCCCGGTGCCACCCAGGCGCAGTGGGCGGCTGCCGACCGGCTCGATCCGGGTGCCGTCACCGACGACTGCAGGTGGTGGCTGCGGTTCCGCGCGTTCGCGGTGCGGGCCGGCGACGGGCCGGTCACGCTTGTCGACGCCGGTATCGGCCCGGCCGACTCGCTCGCCGCGAGCTGGGCGCCGGTGCCGGGCCGGCTGCCGGCCGAGCTGGCCGCCGCCGGGATCGATCCGGCCGACGTCCGCACGGTGGTCCTCACCCACCTGCACACGGACCACGTGGGCTGGGCCGGCGCGCTGTTTCCGAACGCGGACCACCTGATCCAGCGCGCCGAGGTGGACGCGCTGGAGCTGTTCCACCCGGAACTGCCGGCCCGGCTGCTGACGCCGTTGCGCGCCGCCGGCCGGCTGCGGGTGGTCGACGGCGAGACGCACCTCACCCCGGGGGTACGGCTGCTGCACACCCCCGGCCACACGCCGGGTCACCAGTCGGTGCTGGTCGAGGCGGACGACGAGCGTCTCCTGATCACCGGCGACCTGCTCGTGCACGCGATCCAGTTGGTCGACCCGGCGCTGGCGTACGCCCACGAGGTGGACCCGGACGAAGCCCGCCACTCCCGCACGACCCTGCTGGCAACCCTCTCCCCCGCCGTCCTGGCCACCCCCCACCTGACCGCTCCCTTCACCCCCCACCCCGGACCGGGTCGATCATGAGGTTGGCGGCGGAATTGGAGATCGAATACGCCGTCAACCTCATGATCGACGGGGAGAACCGGGAGGAGCGGGGAGAGCGGGGAGAGCGGGGAGGAGCGGGGAGGAGCGGGGAGAACGGCGGGCGGGCCTTCGACGCTGTGGGACGGGCGTCACATGCTGGCGACGTCGCCCTGCTTGGCGCGGACGGCCTCGGCGGCCTCCTTCAGCGCGGCCAGCTCGTCGGCGTCCAGGTCGGTCTCGACGACCCGCTTCACGCCCTCGGCGCCGATCTCGGCCTCGACGCCCAGGTAGACGCCGGAGATGCCGTACTCGCCGTCGACCCAGGCGCAGACCGGCATGACGGCGCCGGAGTCCTCGGCGACGGCCTTCGCCATCCGGGCCGCGGCGGCGGACGGGGCGTAGTACGCCGAACCGGTCTTGAGCAGCGCGACGACCTCGGCGCCACCGTTGCGGGTCTTGACGACCAGCTCCTCGATCTGCTCGGCCGGCATGACGTCACGCAGCGGCTTGCCGTTCACGGTGCTCTTCGACGGCACCGGGACCATCGTGTCGCCGTGCGAGCCGAGCGTCAGGGTCCGTACCGACTTCACCGGTACGCTCAGCGCCTCGGCGACGAAGTTGGTGAAGCGGGCGGTGTCCAGCATGCCGGCCTGGCCGAGCACCCGGTTCTTCGGGAACTGGGTAGCGAGCTGGGCCAGCGCGGTCATCTCGTCGAGCGGGTTCGACACCACGATGACGACGGCGTTCGGAGCGTACTTGGCGACGTTCTCGGCGACCTGCCGGACGATCTTGGCGTTGGTCTCCAGCAGGTCCATCCGGCTCATGCCCGGCTTGCGCGGCAGGCCGGCGGTGATGACGACGACGTCCGAGCCCTCGATGGCCTCGTAGCCCTCGCCGTTCGGGCCGGTGGTGACGCCCACGACCTTGGTCTCGAAGCCCTCGACCGCGCGGGACTGGTTGAGGTCGAGCGCGAGACCCGCCGGCTTGCCCTCCACGATGTCGGTGATCACGACGGTGTCGAAGACGTCGTACTCGGCCAGGCGCTGTGCGGTGGTCGAGCCGTAGAAGCCGGCGCCGACGACAGTGACCTTCTTACCCATGGTCGTCCCACTCCCTGATACCAGTCGGTTTTCCGGACCGTATCAGCCATCCTGGCACCGATCGGGTCAGGGGCGGACGGTTATGACCTGGGTGGGTGTCAGGCGGTCCGCTCGGCCCGTTCGACCACGTTCGTCAGCAGCATCGCCCGGGTCATCGGACCGACGCCGCCGGGCATCGGCACCAGCTTGCCGGCGACCTCGGCGACTTCCGGGTCCACGTCGCCGGTGTAGCGGCCCTTGCCGTCCTCGCCGATGACCCGCGTGATCCCGACGTCCACCACCGTCGCGCCCGGGTTGATCATGTCGGCGGTGAGCAGCCCGGGCACGCCGGCGGCGACGATCACGACGTCGGCGGCGCGGGTGTGCGCGGCCAGGTCGAGCGTGCCGGTGTGGCAGAGCGTCACTGTGGCGTTCTCGCTGCGCCGGGTCAGCAGCAGGCCCAGCGGGCGGCCGACCGTGTTGCCCCGGCCGACGACGGCCACGTTCGCGCCGCGCAGCGGCACGTCGTGCCGGCGCAGCAGCTCCACGATGCCGCGCGGGGTGCAGGGCAGCGGCGCGTCGTACCCGAGGACGAGCCGGCCCAGGTTGACCGGGTGCAGCCCGTCGGCGTCCTTGTCCGGGTCGATCGACTCCAGCGCGCGCTGGGTGTCGAGGTGCCCGGGGAGCGGGAGCTGGACGATGTAGCCGTGGCAGGCCGGGTCGGCGTTCAGCTCGGCCAGCGCCGCGTCGAGCTGCTCCTGGGTGGCGTCCGCGGGCAGCGTGACCCGCAGCGAGGCGATGCCGACCTCGGCGCAGTCGCGGTGCTTGCCGTTGACGTACGCCTGGGAGCCGGGGTCCTCCCCGACCAGCACGGTGCCCAGGCCGGGGGTGATGCCGCGTTCCGCGAGCGCCTTGACCCGGGCCCGTAGCTCGTCCTTGATCTCCGCCGCGGTGGCCTTGCCGTCCAGGATCGTCGCCGTCACGTCGTGATCGTCTCACGCCCGTGGCCGGGCCCGGACGACGACGGCCGACGATCACGCTCCGCAACGTGCCCTAACTCACGGAGAGTGACCAGTCACCGTGACACTGCGGCCCTGACGCGCCCGGACGGACAGGGACCGGACAGGCGGGCCGGACGTCGCATACGCACCCGACCGGGCCTCGAACGGACCACCAGGGGCGAATAAAAGGCCAGCTTGGGGCGGGGTTTAGCACGCGCGGACAGCAGCGGCAAGGCTCGCCGAACACGATCCGTCATCAGTTGACCACGCCACAGTTGTCGACGAGCTGAATCGCGACCTACCGTTACCGCTCGTTGCGCAGAGTCACCCAGCGTCGGGACGACCGCGCAGCGTGAGGAGATGAGGAGACCCCCAATGCGTGTTCGTAGGCTCGCGGCCTGGGCCGCGCTCCCGCTCGCGGTGACGCTGGGCCTGACGGCCTGCGGCTCGGGCGGTGGCGGCGGCGGTGCCGGCGACTCCGACGCGGCCGTGCGGATCGAGATCGCCGAGCCGCAGCACCTCGTGCCGACAAACACCAACGAGACGAGCGGCTCCCAGGTCCTGTCGGCCCTGTTCAGCCCGCTCGTCGACTACGACGAGGCGAACAAGCCGCACGAGGTGGCAGCCGACTCGGTGACGACGTCCGACAACAAGGTCTGGACGATCAAGCTGAAGCCCGGCTACACGTTCCACAACGGCGAGAAGGTCACCGCCGACAACTACATCGACGCCTGGAACTACGGTGCGTACGCGCCGAACGGCCAGAACTCCAGCTACTTCTTCGAGAAGGTGGCCGGCTACGACGACCTCCAGGGCGAGAAGCCGAAGGCGACGACGATGAGCGGCCTGAAGAAGGTCGACGACCTGACCTTCACCGTGACGCTCAGCCAGCCGTACGTGGACTTCAAGTCCATGCTCGGCTACACCGCCTTCTACCCGCTGCCCAAGGCGGCCTTCTCCGCCCCGGGCGTGCTCGCCGAGGGCTACGAGCAGGCGCCGATCGGCCAGGGCCCGTTCAAGATGAAGGGCAGCTGGCAGCACGACGCCAAGGTCGAGGTGGAGCGCTACGACGCGTTCCCGGGCCAGCAGCCCAAGGTCGGCGGCGTCGAGTTCCGCATCTACCAGCAGCCGACCGCGGCGTACGCGGACGTGCTGTCGGACAACCTCGACGTGATCAAGACGATCCCGACCGAGAACCTGTCGACCGCCGCGACCGACCTGGGTGACCGCTTCCAGCAGAGCCCGGCCTCGTCGCTGCAGGTGCTGGCCTTCCCGACGTTCCAGGAGGAGTTCAGCAAGCCCGAGGTGCGCAAGGCGATCTCGATGGCGATCGACCGGGACGAGATCACCAAGTCGATCTTCAAGGACTCGCAGCAGCCGGCCCGCTCGTTCGTCTCGCCGGTGGTCGCCGGCTACCGGGAGAACACCATCGGCACGGCGGGCGCGTTCGACCCGGTCAAGGCCAAGGCCATGTACGAGGCCGCGGGCGGCCCGAAGAAGATCGAGCTGTCCTACAACGGCGACGGCGGCCACAAGGACTGGATCGACGCCACCTGCAACCAGCTCAAGGCCAACCTGGGCGTGGAGTGCGTGGGCACCGCCGAGCCGAAGTTCGCGGACCTGCTGACCAAGCTCAAGCAGAAGCAGCCGGTCGGCCTGTTCCGGATGGGCTGGGTCATGGACTACCCGTCCATGGAGAACTACCTCGGCCCGCTGTACAGCACCACCGGCTCGTCGAACTACTACGGCTACAGCAACCCGGAGTTCGACAAGCTGCTCGCCGAGGGCGCCCGCGCGGCGACCGAGGACGAGGCGATCAAGAAGTACCAGGCGGCGGAGGACCTGCTCGCGCAGGACATGCCGGTGATCCCGCTGCGGTACGGGCAGAACAACTTCGGCCACTCGACCAAGGTCAAGAACGTCCACGTGGACCTCTTCGACCGGGTGGACCTGCTGAAGATCGAACGCGCCTGACACCCCGCTGACGGGCCGGGCCACCCCCCACCGGGTGGCCCGGCCCTCGCATTGGCCCGCATTTCGCCCGTTTTCGGCAGACTTGCCAGCATGCTCCGCTTCATCCTGCGGCGACTGCTCCAGATGGTCCTCGCCTTCTTCGGGACCACGCTGATCGTCTACGCGTTGATGTTCGCCGGGCAGGGCGACCCGATCCAGGCCCTCGCCGGGGAGCGGCCGGTGACCGCCGCGCAGCGGGCCTACCTGACCGAGAAGTACCACCTGGACGCGACGGGTGTCGGCGGCTTCTTCTACCGCTACTTCGACTACCTGGGCGGCCTGGTCCAGGGTGACCTCGGGCAGTCGCTGACCGGGCGGCAGATCAGCGACATCCTCGCCGCCGCCTGGCCGGTCACCGTGAAGCTCGCCGTGATCGCGATGGCCGTGACGGTGATCTTCGGGGTCACCGCCGGCGTGATCGCGGCGATCCGCCGCTCCGGCGTGTTCGACCACGCCACGCTCGTGCTCACGCTGCTGGTGCTCGGCATCCCCACCATCGTGCTGGCCCCGCTGGCGCAGTACTTCCTCGGCGTACGCTGGCCGGTCTTCCCGCCCACCGCCGGAGCGCAGCCCTCCTTCTACGCGCTGCTGCTCCCCGGCATCGTGCTCGGCTCGTTGTCGCTGGCCACCGCGCTGCGGCTGACCCGTACCTCGGTGACCGAGAACCTGCGCGCCGACTACGTCCGCACCGCCCGCTCCAAGGGCCTGCGGCGACGCCGCATCGTCGGTGTGCACGTGCTGCGCAACTCGCTCATCCCGGTGGTCACCTTCCTCGGCGTCGAGCTGGGCAACCTGATGGGCGGCGCGATCATCACCGAGGGCGTGTTCAACGTCCCGGGCGTCGGCTTCAACCTGTTCCGCGGCATCCGCACCGAGGACGGCCCGCTCGTCGTCGGCATCGTCAGCGTGCTCGTCGTGGTCTACCTGCTGTCCAACCTGGTGGTGGACGTGCTCTACGCCGTCCTCGACCCGAGGATCCGCTATGAGTGAGCGCAGCGAGGTGCCGCAGTGAGCGACTTCGAGACGGTGGCGGCGACCGAGAACCAGGCCGCGCGGCGCGGCGTGTCAGGCGAACCGGGCACGCCCGGGCGGGCCGGGCGGCCGGACCGGGCCCGCAGCCTGGCCGGGGACGCGTGGCGGGATCTGCGTCGTAACCCGGTCTTCTGGATCAGCCTGCTCCTGGTGGTGCTGGTCGCCGCGATGGCCGTGGCGCCGGGACTGTTCGCCGCCAACGACCCGCGCGACTGCGTGCTGTCGCGGCAGCACGCCGGGCCGTCCGGCGGGGCCATCTTCGGGTACGACTTCCAGGGCTGCGACACGTTCGCCAGAGCCGTCTACGGCGCCCGCGCCTCGCTGCTCGTGGGCGCGTTCTCCGCGCTGATCACCGGCGTGATCGCCCTCGTCGTCGGCATGCTCGCCGGCTACTTCGGCGGGTGGGTCGACGCGGTGCTGTCCCGGGTGATCGACATCGTGCTCGGCATCCCGCTGCTGCTCGCCGCGATCGTGCTGCTCAAGCGGGTGAGCACCAGCGGCGAGACGGTACGGCTGTTCGCCGTGATCCTCGTCCTGGCGCTGCTCGGGTGGACCACGGCGGCCCGGGTGGTCCGCTCCTCGGTGATCACCGCCCGGGAGCAGGACTACGTGGCGGCCGCCCGGATGCTCGGGGCCGGCAACGGCCGGATCATGTGGCGGCACATCCTGCCGAACGCGCTCGCCCCGGCCATCGTGGTGCTCACCATCGCGCTCGGGTCGTTCATCGCGGCCGAGGCGACGCTGAGCTTCCTCGGCATCGGGCTGAAGGCGCCGACCATCTCGTGGGGCATCGACATCGACGCCGGCCGGGTGCACATGCGGGAGTCGGCGACGCCGCTGATCGTGCCGTCGACGTTCCTCGCCCTGACCGTGCTCGCCTTCATCATGCTCGGCGACGCGATCCGCGACGCCTTCGACCCGAAGCTGCGGTGACAACCCATGACCCAGTCGTCGGTCCGGCCCACGCCGGCCTCACCCACCCCACCCGGCGGGCACCTGCTGGAGGTACGGGACCTGCACGTCGAGTTCCGTACCCGGGAGGGCGTGGCCCGCGTGATCAACGGGGTGACGTACCACCTGGACGCCGGTGAGACGCTCGCGGTGCTGGGCGAGTCCGGCTCCGGCAAGTCCGTCACGGCCCAGGCGATCATGGGCATCCTGGACACCCCGCCCGCGTACGTGCGCGCCGGGCAGATCCTCTACCAGGGGCGGGATCTGCTCACCCGGCCGGAGGAGGAACGCCGGCAGATCCGCGGCGCCGAGATCGCGATGATCTTCCAGGACGCGCTGTCCGCGTTGAACCCGGTCTTCCCGGTCGGCTGGCAGATCGGCGAGTCGCTGCGCGAGCGGGCCGGGATGTCCCGGGCCGACGCGCGTCGGCGCACCGTCGAGCTGATGGACCTGGTCCGGATCCCGGCCGCGGCGAAGCGGCTCGGTGACTACCCGCACCAGTTCTCCGGCGGCATGCGGCAACGCGTCATGATCGCGATGGCGCTGGCGCTGGACCCGAAGGTGCTGATCGCCGACGAACCCACCACCGCGCTGGACGTCACCGTGCAGGCGCAGATCATGGACCTCCTCGCCGACCTGCGCCGGGATCTCGGCATGGCGCTCGTCCTGATCACCCACGACCTGGGCGTGGTCGCCGGTGTGGCGGACCGGATCGCGGTCATGTACGCGGGCCGCATCGTCGAGCACGCCGACGTGCACGCGCTGTACCGGGCGCCCGCCCACCCGTACACGAAGGGGTTGCTGGAGTCGATTCCGCGCCTGGACGTGCGCGGCCAGGCGCTGTCCAGCATCCGCGGGCTGCCGCCGAACCTGATGGCGATCCCGTCCGGCTGCCCGTTCCACCCCCGGTGCCCGTACGTCCAGCCGGTCTGTGTGGACGAGGTGCCGCACGACCTGGTGCTCGCCGACGGGCGGACCAGCGCGTGCCACTTCGCCCAGGAGGTGCACGATGACCGCGACGGCTGAACCGGCAAAGGTGCGCGGCGAGACGATCCTCGCCGTCGACCACCTGGTCAAGCATTTCCCGATCAGCCAGGGCGTGCTGTTCAAGAAGACCATCGGCCAGGTCAAGGCCGTGGACGGCGTCTCGTTCGAGCTGCGGCGCGGTGAGACGCTCGGTGTGGTCGGCGAGTCCGGGTGCGGCAAGTCCACGCTGGCCCGGCTGCTCATGCGCCTGGAGACGCCGACCGCCGGGCGGGTCACGCTGGAGGGGCGCGACCTGCTTCGGGCCGGCGGTGCCGACCTGCGCCGGCTGCGGCGGAACATGCAGATGGTGATGCAGGATCCGTACACCTCGCTGAACCCGCGCATGACGGTCGGCGACATCATCGGCGAGCCGTTCGAGATCCACCCGGAGGCGGCACCGAAGCGCAGCCGGCGGCAGCGGGTGCAGGAGCTGCTGGACGTGGTCGGGCTCAACCCGGAGCACGTCAACCGCTACCCGCACCAGTTCTCCGGCGGTCAGCGGCAGCGCATCGGCATCGCCCGGGCGCTCGCGCTGCGGCCCGAGATCATCGTCTGCGACGAGCCGGTGTCGGCCCTCGACGTCTCCATCCAGGCCCAGGTGATCAACCTCTTGGAGCAGCTCCAGGACGAGCTGGGGCTGTCGTACATCTTCATCGCCCACGACCTGTCGGTGGTGCGGCACATCTCCGACCGGGTCGCGGTGATGTACCTGGGCCGGATCGTGGAGATCGGCACCGAGGAGCAGATCTACCAGCGCGCGACCCACCCGTACACCCAGGCGCTGCTGTCGGCGGTGCCGGTGCCCGACCCGGCGGCCCGCGACCGGCGGACCATCATCCGGCTCACCGGCGACGTGCCCAGCCCGGCCGAGCCGCCGTCCGGCTGCCACTTCCGGACCCGCTGCTGGAAGGCCGAGGAGGTCTGCGCGACGCAGGACCCGCAGGCGGTCCCCCGCGCGGCGGATCCGCACCCCAGCGCCTGCCATTTCGCCGAGGTACGCACCGAGGCGTGAGCGCGACGAAGGCCCCGTCCCCCGGAGGAAGAGGGGGCGGGGCCTCCGATGCGGGCACGCGTGCGGACGGCGGGCCCGGGACGAACCCGAGGCGGCCCGGCGGCGTGAGGCGCGCCGCCGTACCGGTGGACGGCAGCTCGCGGCGGAGACCGCCGGGTCGACGCGGCGGTGTCCGGTGCGGCGCGAG
>NZ_JBMVFV010000048.1:0-43838 GCF_049538395.1 Micromonospora sp. AB353
CAGCCGGACGGCGGCGGCCTGCGCCTCGCGTGCCCGGTCGGCTGTGGCCAGGGTCCACTGGCGGTGCAGTGCGCGGCCCACCTCGCCGGGGCGGCCGGTGGCGTCCGCGCCGAACGCGGGATGCGGCGGGTCGGTGGCGGTCACCGTGCGGGACAGGGTGGCGAGGGTGACGCCGGCCTCGTCGAGACGGGCGGCCAGGGCACGCAGCGTCTCCATGTCAGGCCCCCGCCAGCGGCCGGTAGGCCGCGAACGTCTCGTTGTGCAGTTTCTCCCGCGCCCACTGCGCCGCGTCGGCGGCGGCGGTCACCGCGGCCTGCACCGAACCGGCCACGTCGCGCGGGCTGCGGTGGTGCAGCGGGCCGAGGAACCGCACGTCGGTGATGCGCCCGCCGGCGGTCACCACCACCTCGACGAGCCCGTCGGGCGAGCGGACGGTGACCTCGACCGTCGCGACCGCCTGGTCGAACTCGGCCTGCAGGTTCTCGATCCGGCGGTAGCGCCGCACCGCCTCCTCGATCCAGGCCTCGTCGATCTCGCCCCGCGGCATCGGCGGACTCCTCCCGGCCGGTCCGGCCTTCACTGAGCGTGCCGCCTCGGTCACCGCGGCATCACCGGACCGTACCGCACGCCAATCGCGCGTGTCGATGCCCTGTGGACAGTGCGGAAGGGCCCGGCTCAGCCGCGCCAGAGGGCCAGCATCATCGCCTCCACGGCGATCCGCGGCTTGACGTTCGCCTCGATCGCCGCGCGGCACTCCAGCACCGCCTCCAGGCGGCGCAGCGAGCCCTCGGCGTCCCACTTCTGCGCGCCCGCCGAGGCGAGCGACGCGGTGTCGGTGTGCACCGGGGCGACAGGCGCCCGCAGCGCCATGATGAGCGCGTCCCGGTAGAACCCGGCCAGGTCGACCAGCGCCCGGTCCAGCGCGTCCCGCTGGGCGCGGGTGGCACGCGACTTCTGCCGCTTCTCCAGGTCCTTGAGCTGACCGGCCGCGCCGCGCATGGCGCCGGCCGCGCCCCGGCCGGTGCCGCCCGCGCCGAGCGCCGTCTGCAACGCCGTACGCTCCGCCTCGTCGATCTCCGCGACGGAGGCGGCGGCCTCCGCCTCGGCGGCCTCGATCAGCGCCGAGGCCGCGTCGAACGCCGCGCCCACGCCGGTCAGCCGGCGCGGCACGGCCAGCACCGCGTCACGCCGCTGCCGGGCCTCCGGGTCGCGGGCCAGCCGCCGGGCCCGGCCCACGTGCCCCTGCGCCGCCGCGGCGGCCCACTCGGCCACGTCCGGCGCGACGCCGTCGCGGCGGACCAGCACCTCGGCCACCGCTGCGGGCGGCGGCTGCCGCAGCGGTACGACGCGGCAGCGCGACCGGATGGTCACGGAGATGTCGTCCGGGTGGGTGGACGGGGCGCAGAGCAGGAAGACGGTACGCGGCGGCGGCTCCTCGATCGCCTTCAGCAGCGCGTTGCCGGCGGCCTCGGTGAGCCGGTCTGCGTCCTCGATGATCACGATTTGCCACCGGCCGCCGGACGGCGCGCTGGCCGCCCGCAGCACCAGCGCGCGCATCTCGTTGACGCCGATGGACAGGCCCTCGGGCACCACGAGACGGACGTCCGCGTGGGTGCCGGCGAGCGTGGTGTGGCAGCCGGGGCAGGTACCGCAGCCGGTGCCGTGCACGCACTCCAGCGCGGCGGCGAACGCGCGGGCGGCCACCGAGCGGCCCGATCCGGGCGGCCCGGTGAAGATCCAGGCGTGGGTCATCCCGCCGCCCGGGTCGGCCGGCGTGGCCGGGCCCGGATCGCCGTCGTGCTCCTCGGCGAGCGCGTCGAGGTCGTCGTACCCGCCCGCGGGGGACGTCACCGGCGCGCGCAGCAGGGCGGCGGCCGAGGCGGCGGCCCGCCGGAGCATGGCCACCGCCTCGTCCTGCCCGACCAGATCGCCGAAGACGTCGGTCATCGTCGGGGTTGCTCCATCGTCACCAGCTCCGCGTCGGATAACTCGGGCTGGACCGAGGTGTCCGGGCCCTGCGCCGGACGGGGGTGCACGATGCCGGCCGGATCCGCGAGCAGCTCGCCCACCCGGCGGGCGACCGCGTCGGCGGTCTCGTCGATCGGGCGGGACGCGTCGAGCACCAGGTAGCGCTTCGGGTCACCGGCGGCGAGGTCGAGGAAGGCGTACCGGACCCGCTCGTGGAACGTCAGCGACTCGGCCTCCAGCCGGTCGGTGCCCTCGTTGCGGTCCTCGACCCGGCTCAGGCCGGTACGCGGCTCGACGTCGAGCAGCACCACCAGGTCGGGCTTGAGGCCGCCGGTGGCCCAGGACGAGAGCCAGGAGACCTCGTCCACCGGGAGCGTCCGGCCGGCGCCCTGGTAGGCGAGCGACGAGTCGACGTACCGGTCGCTGATCACCACAGCGCCGCGTACGAGCGCCGGGCGGACGACGGTGGCCACGTGGTGCGCCCGGTCGGCGGCGTAGAGCAGCGCCTCGGCACGCGGCGACGGTGCCTCGCCGGGCGTGGTGCCGAGCACCAGCGAGCGGATCCGTTCGCCGACCGGCGTGGCGCCCGGCTCGCGGGTGACCACCACGTCGCGGCCCTGCGCACGCAGCCGGTCGGCGAGCTGGGCGAGCTGGGTGGACTTGCCCGCGCCCTCGCCGCCCTCGAAGACCACGAACAGGCCGCTGGAGACGAACGGCTCGGCCGGCATCAGCGGGCGGCCCCGGATCGAGCCCCATAGGTCGGCGAGGACCGGTACGCCCTTCTTGTCGTCCATCTGGCCGAACGCGCTGATCCCGGCGATGATGCCGGCCGCGCCGGCGGCGAGCAGCAGCAGACGGGTGGAGGAGATGGAGATGCCCAGGTCGGCGATGGTGAGCTGGCGGGAGCCGCCGACGCCGACCAGGAGGCTGCTGAGCGCGATGGCCAGGATCAGCACCAGCCGGGTGCCGATCTGCACCACCGCGAAGACCCGGCCGCGTACCTCGTCGGCCACCTCGCCGCCGAGCAGCGTGGTGCCGGCCAGGAACGCCATGCCGGCGCCCGCGCCGACCAGGATCGCGCCGAGGATGGCCATCGACAGGTGGATGGCGAACGCGAGCACCAGCACGGAGGCGCTGGCGAGCACGATGCTCATGCCGAACCAGCGGCGGCGGGACATGTCCCGCACGATCATCGGCCCGAGGCCGATACCGAGCGCCAGACCGACGAAGATCGCGCCGAAGAGCAGCGAGAACGCGGCGTCACCGGCGCCGAGCGAGTTGGCGAAGAACTTGGCCGTGCCGACCACGATGCCGCCGCCGGCGAACGCGCCGAAGATGCCCAGCACCAGGCCGCGGACGAGCGGGGTCTTGCCGATGTACTTCCAGCCCTCGGAGAACTGCCGGAACATGCTCTGCTCGGAGCGCTCGGCCTCGCCGCGCTGGGCGTGGCTGATCTCCTTGATCCCGAACGCCACCACGAGCGCGGTGGCCAGCCGGGAGAAGGCGTTGAACCAGAGCGCGAGCTGTGCGGGTTCGGCCCAGTCGGGCAGGTCGCCGCCGACCGCGCCGCGGACGCCGCGGTCCAGCACGGCCAGGGCGATGGCCGCCGCGACCGGCGTGAGGCCGTACGTGGTGATCAGCGTGAGCTGGTTCGCCGCCTCCAGCCGGGTACGCGGGATGAGGTTGGGGACCGCCGCCTCCTTGGCCGGGATCCACATCAACGTGATCGACTCGATCAGGAACGTGGCGATCAGCGCCCAGCCGACCACCAGCCCACCGGCGGCGCCGGTGAGCGCGTACAGCGGGATCGAGGCGAACAGCACGAAGCGCAGCAGGTCGCAGATGACCATGGTCCACCGGCGGTCGAACCGGTCGGCGAACACACCGGCCACCGGGCCGAGCACCAGCGCCGGGAGCAGCCGGATCGCGGTCACGCCACCGAACGCGGCGCCCTGGGCGGTGCTGCCGGAGACCTGGGAGGCGGCGAACAGCGCGGTGGCCAGCAGGCCGAGCCAGTCGCCGAAGGAGGCGGCGCTGAGCACGATCCACAGCCTGCGGAACGGCCGGATGCGCAGCACCGAGCGGATGGCGGCGACGCCGGAGTGGTCGGCGGCTGTCCCGGGCGACGACACGCCGGGCGACTCGCCGTTGTTCTGGCTTTCGATGGCCGTACCTCCACGTGCCGGCCCAGGTCTGGGCATCCCCGGTGGAACACTCTAGTCGCGCAGGAAGGGTCGTCCCCCGCGACATTCACCTGCTCGCCGAGCCTAGGCCGCCGGGACCACCGCCCGCAGCCCGGACAGACGCGAGGGTATTTCGCATTGCCGTCCAGACAGTTAGCGTGCAGACGTGGCCATCGACCGTGACAAACTTCGCGATCGTCTCGACCGGGCGACCGCTCACCTCGACCCGCCGTACGCGGTGGTCGACCTCACCGCGTTCGACGCCAACGCCGAGGCGCTGGCCGGCCGGT
Source organism: Micromonospora sp. AB353 (assembly GCF_049538395.1). Lineage (NCBI taxonomy): Bacteria > Bacillati > Actinomycetota > Actinomycetes > Micromonosporales > Micromonosporaceae > Micromonospora > Micromonospora sp. AB353. The sequence goes on from NZ_JBMVFV010000048.1 coordinate 4,442, forward strand.
CCGGCGGCAAGCCGCTGCGCGTGGCGAGCAAGTCGGTACGCGTCCGCGAGCTGCTGACCCGGGCACTCAAGCGGCCCGGGTGGCGCGGCGTGATGGCCTTCACGCTGCCCGAGGCGCTGTGGCTGGTCCGTTCCGGGGTCAGCGACGACGTGCTCGTGGCGTACCCGACGGCGCACCGGGGCGGCCTCACCGACCTGGCCGCCGACCCGGCGCTCGCCGACGCCGTCACGCTGATGATCGACGACACCGCACAGCTCGACCTGATCGACCGGGTGTGCCCGCCCGCGCGCCGGCCCGCGCTGCGGATCTGCCTCGATCTGGACGCCTCCTGGCGACCGCTGGGCGGCCGGGTGCACGTCGGCGTGCGCCGCTCCCCGGTGCACAGCGCCACGGCGGCCGGCGCGCTCGCCGCCGCCGTCGCCGGCCGGCCGGGCTTCCGGCTGGTCGGCCTGATGTCGTACGAGGCACAGATCGCCGGCCTCGGCGACGCACCGCCCGGACAGGCGATGCTCGGCTCGGCGATCCGGGTCGCGCAGCGCGGGTCGTACCGGGAACTGCTCGCGCGCCGCTCCGCCGCGGTCGGCGCGGTACGCGACCACGCCGACCTGGAGTTCGTCAACGGCGGCGGCACCGGCAGCGTGGCCGCCACCAGCGCGGACCCCGCGGTCACCGAGGTCACCGCGGGCTCCGGCCTGTACGGGCCGACGCTGTTCGACGCGTACCGTGCCTGGCGGCCGACCCCGGCGGCGTTCTTCGCCTGCGCGGTGGTCCGCCGCCCGGCACCCGGGCTGGCGACGGTGCTCGGCGGTGGCTGGATCGCCTCCGGCCAGGCGGCGAGCAGCCGGCTGCCGCGGCCCTGGCTGCCGGACGGGTTGAAGCTGCTCGGCGCGGAGGGCGCCGGCGAGGTGCAGACCCCGCTGGCCGGGAAGGCCGCCGACGACCTGCGCGTCGGCGACCGGGTGTGGTTCCGCCACGCCAAGGCGGGCGAGCTGTGTGAGCACGTCAACGAGGTGCACCTGGTCGAGGGGGACGCGGTGGTCGCCACCGTGCCGACCTACCGGGGCGAGGGGCACGCCTTCCTCTGAGCCACCTCGCGGCTCCGCCCCGCCACGTGACGACGGCGGGCCCCGGCGTGTCCGGGAACCCGCCGCTCGGCGTGCCGCTCAGCCCTGGTGGGCGGCCTCCGTGGGGGCGTTCACCTGCCGGTGCAGGTACTCCCGGATGAGCGCCTTCGCCTCGACCAGCACCCGCTCGTCGCCGTCGGTGCGACGGCGGAAGGCCAGCTTGATCAGGGCGTCAGCGGCCTCCACCGCGACCTCCAGGTGGAACCGCAGGTCGGGCACCCCGGCCAGGCCGAAACGCTCGGTGAGTACGCGGGCGAGCTGCTCCGCGATGACCCCGTTGTTGTCCCGCTGGTCGTCCAGCAGGTGCAGGTCGACCACGTCGCCGAAGTGCAGGGTACGGAAGCCGGGGACGGTGCGGTGCATCGAGATGTACTCGTCGATCGCCGCGTCGACGCCGTCCCACCAGTGGGTCAGGTCGTCCGAGGAGAACCGCTCGTCGAGCCGCTGGAGGTAGGACTCCATGGTGCGCAGCGTCAGCGCCTGCACGATCGCCCGTTTGTCCGGGAAGAACTGGTAGACCGACCCGATCGCCACCTCGGCACGCTCGGCGAGCAGGGTCGTGGTCAGCCCTTCGTACCCCACCTCGTCGACGAGCTCGGCGCAGGCGTCCAGCATCCGCTGGACTCGCGCGACACTTCGACCCTGCACCGGTACCCGACGCAGCGGCCCGGTCGTGGCGGCTGGTGTGGACACTCGGCGCCACCCCCCTTCGACGGATGAACATATCTGCACGTCACGAGTCTGTGACTACCGGTACAACGAGCCGGGCTCGATTGCGGTATTTACCAGGCACAACGTTCCTGATATGAATTCAGTTCATATTCATGTCGAGGAGTGGCCGCGATGACCGGTACCACAGCCACCTGGTCCAACTGGGCCGGCAACCAGCACAGCACCGCGCTCCTCACCGTGCGCCCGCACAGCGTCTCCGACGTGGCCGAGGCCGTGCGCCAGGCCGCCGCGGCGGGCCGGACCATCCGGGCCACCGGCAGCGGCCACTCCTTCACCGCCACCGCCGTCGCCGACGGGCACCGGATCGACCTCGCCGCGCTGGAGACGGACGTCACCGTCGATGTGGCGCGCCGCCTGGTCACCGTACCGGCCGGGATGACGTTGCACACGCTCAACGAACTGCTCGCCGGGCACGGCCTCGCGATGCCGAACCTGGGCGACATCGACGCCCAGACCATCGCCGGTGCGCTCTCCACAGGCACCCACGGCACCGGGGCGAAACTGGGCTGCCTGTCCACCTTCGTGGCCGGGCTGACGCTCGTCACCGGCACCGGCGAGGTGCTGCGCTGCTCGGCCGAGGAGAACCGCGACGTCTTCGACGCCGCCCGCGTCGGGCTCGGCGCGGTCGGCGTACTGGTCGAGGTCACGCTGCGCTGCGTGGACGCCTTCGTGCTGCGCGCACACGAACGCCCGGCCCCGCTCGCCGAGGTGCTCGACGACCTGCCCGGCCTCTACGGCGCGCACGACCACGCCGAGTTCTACTGGTTCCCGTACACCGACCGGGTGCAGGTCAAGACCAACGACCGGGTACCCGCCGACGACCAGCCACTACCCGGCTGGCGCGGCTGGCTGGACGACGAGTTCCTCTCCAACACCGTCTTCGCCGGCGCCTGCCGCCTCGGGCGCGCCGTACCCGCCCTCGCACCCCGGATCAGCGCCGTCTCCGCCCGCGCGCTCACCGAACGCACCTACACCGGACGCTCCGACCGGGTGTTCTGCACGCCGCGCCGGGTCCGCTTCGTGGAGATGGAGTACGGCCTGCCGCGCGAGGCGCTGCCCACCGCGCTGGCCGAGCTGCGCCGGATCGTGGACCGGCTGCCGTTCAAGGTGCTGTTCCCGGTCGAGGTGCGGTTCACCGCCGCCGACGACATCTGGCTGTCCCACTCGTACGGGCGGGACTCGGCGTACATCGCCGTGCACCAGTACGTGGGCATGCCGTACGAGCCGTACTTCCGCGCGTTCGAGGAGGTGGCGACGGAGCTGGGTGGCCGCCCGCACTGGGGCAAGCTGCACTGGCGCACCGCCGAGTCCCTGGCGAGCGCCTACCCGAGATTCGCCGACTTCCAGTCCGTCCGCACCCGCCTGGACCCCCAGAACCTTTTCCAGAACCCCTACTTGACACAGGTTCTGGGCGCTTGACGATCTTGGAGGGAAAGGGCCCTTATCGGGGCCGTTTTCTTCCAAGATCTCGGCTGGCGGTCACCCTGGCCAGCCGGCCGCCCGCAGGGCGGCGCGGAGTTGGGCGATCACCTCTTCGGGATGGGCGCGCAAGACCCAGGCGGGGAACCGGAGAACCCGGTCGCCCTCGACCCACAGGTCGTTCTGCCGCCGCATGTCCGCCCACGCGTGCGCCGGATCGAGATGCTGGCCGCCGTCCACCTCGACGTGCACGCGCCACTGCTCGAAGTACGCGTCGAGGTAGCGCCGCCGGCCAGCGGAGTCCCGGCGGACCACCTGACGGCTCGGTTCGGGCAGCCCCGCGCTGCGGACGAGACCGAGCAGGTCGAGTTCGCCCAGGGAGTGCGCACCGCCGGCCGCATCCGTGGCGGTGGACAGGATCAGCCGTCGTCGGCGGATCCGGGGCATCCGCTCCACCACCTCGTGCAGGTCGTCGCCACCCACCAGCCGCTGCTGGAAGGCAGCCGCGACGATCGCGCGGGCCCGGGTGTCGGTCGGTGCCCACTGCGCGGCGTCGACGATCGACCGGGCCGCCGCCGTCCGGGGCGGTGCCGCGACCGGCACCACGTCGGAATCGGGCAGGTGGGTCGTCCGGTGGGCCAGCACACCGGCCGGCAGCGGTGACCGACGGGTCGTGGCGGGCAGGAGCAGGTGGACTGTCCGGTCCGGGAAGCCCCGCAGCCCGCCCGCCTGAGCAGCGGTCACGCCACCCAGAAGCGCGGTGGGACCGGCCGCCAGTACGGCGATCCACCGGAGTTGCGCGGGACCGACCGGGCCGTTGTGCGCGACGAGAACCGCGCGATGCGCCTGTCGCCACCGACCGGTCGTCACCCGGTGGCGGATCGCCCTACGCGTGAGATGCGCTCGTGCCTGCTGGAGGCTGAGCACGTCCTCCTGCCGGAAGAGCAGCCAGGTCAGTTCGTCCGCGTCATCCGACGGCAGCGCCCGCCGCATGCCCGCCCAGGAGTTCCCCACCCACCCACGGTGCCCCCGACGCGGCCCTCTCGCCGCCCCTGTGGACAACCACCAGATCTTGGAAGAAGACGGCCCTCATAGGGGCCCTTTCCTTCCAAGATCTCGGAAGGGGTCACTCGTTCGGGGTTGAGGTCGCCTTCTTGGGAGCAGCCTTCTTCGCGGGGGCCTTCTTCGCCGCCGTGGCCTTGGCGGCCGTCGTCTTCTTGGCAGCCGTCGTCTTCTTGGCGGCCGTCGTCTTCTTCGCCGGGGCGGCCTTCTTGGCGGCCTTCTTCTTCGGCGCCGGGCCCTTCGCGCGCTTCTCGGCCAACATCTCCGACGCCTGCTCGAGCGTCAGCTCCTCCGGCGTCTGCCCGCGCCGCAGCGACGCGTTGAACTCGCCGTCCGTCACGTACGGCCCGAAGCGCCCGTCCTTGATCACCAGCGGCTTCTCGGTGAGCGGGTCGTTGCCCATCTCCCGCAGCGGCGGTGCGGCGGCCCGGCGCTGACGCGTCTTCGGGGCGGCCAGCAACGCCAGCGCCTCGTCCAGCGTGACGGTGAACATCTTGTCTTCCGAGTCCAGCGAGCGGAACTCGTCACCGCGCTTGACGTACGGGCCGTAGCGGCCGTTGTTGGCGAACACCTCGGTGCCGTCCGGGGCCACGCCGATCAGCCGGGGCAGGCGCAGCAGCTGCAACGCCTGCTCCAGGGTGAGGCTGTCCGGCGTCTGCGAGCGCAGCAGCGACGACTTGCGCTCACCGCTCGCGACGTACGGGCCGAACCGGCCGGACTTGAGCACGATCGGCTCGCCGGTCGACGGGTCGTCGCCGAGCTTGCGCTCACCGCCGCCGCCGAGGAACAGCTCGTGCACCTTCTCCGGGGTCAGTTCGTCCGGTGCCAGGCCCTCCGGGATCGGCGCCCGGTCACCCTGCGAACCGCCCTCCTCGCCCTCACCCTCACCCGAGGCCGAGCCCGAACCCGGGCCCGGAACCGAGCCGGGCAGCGCCCGCTGCAGGTACGGCCCGTACCGCCCGACCCGGACGACGACCTCGCGGCCCTCGTCGTCGGTGAACAGCGGGATGGAGTTGACGCTGCGCGCGTCGATCTCGCTGAGGTTCTCGGTGACCAGCTTCTTCAGGCCACCGGCGTGCGCGATGGCCTGGTCGCCGGTGCCGTTGGTGCTGCCGAAATAGAAGGAGGTGAGGAAGTCGACGGCGGCGTGGTCACCACCGGCGATCTCGTCCAGCTCGTTCTCCATGCTGGCGGTGAAGTCGTAGTCGATCAGGCGCGGGTAGTGCCGCTCCATCAGCCCGATCACCGCGAACGCCAGGAACGACGGGATCATGGCCTGGCCGCGCTTCACCACGTACCCGCGGTCCTGGATCGTCTGCATGATCGACGCGTACGTGGAGGGCCGGCCGATGCCCAGCTCCTCAAGGGCCTTGACCAGCGACGCCTCGGTGTAGCGGGCGGGCGGCTGGGTGTGGTGGCCCTGCGCGGCCAGCTCGTCGGCGGTCAGCGGCTGGTCCTTGACCAGCGTGGGCAGCCGCCGCTCGGCGTCCTCGGCCTCGGCGTTCTCGTCGTCGCTGGACTCGACGTACGCGCGCAGGAAGCCCGGGTCGGTGATGGTCTTGCCGGTCGCGCCGAAGTCGGCCTCCTCCTGGGCGGAGGAGACGGCGCGGATGCGCACCGACACGCTGGAGCCGACGGCGTCGGTCATCTGCGAGGCGATGGTGCGCCGCCAGATCAGCTCGTAGAGCTTGTACTCCTCGGCGGACAGCTCCTTGGCCACCTCGCCGGGGGTGCGGAAGTTGTCGCCGGCGGGGCGGATCGCCTCGTGCGCCTCCTGCGCGTTCTTCACCTTGCCGGTGTAGCGGCGCGGCTCCGGCGGCACGCTGCGCTCGCCGTACAGCTCGACGATCTGCCGGCGGGCCGCCGCGATGGCCGTCTCGGACAGGTTCACCGAGTCGGTACGCATGTAGGTGATGTAGCCGTTCTCGTACAGGCGCTGCGCGGTGCGCATCGTCTGCTGCGACGAGAACCGCAGCTTGCGGGCCGCCTCCTGCTGGAGCGTGGAGGTGATGAACGGCGCGTACGGGCGGCGGCGGTAGGGCTTCTCCTCGACCCGGGTGACGGTGAACGGCTGGTCGGCCAGGCGGGCCGCCAGCCCCCGGGCCCCGCCCTCGTCGAGGTGGACGACACCCGCACCGGCGCGAACACGACCGGTGGTCGGCTCGAAGTCCTTGCCGGTGGCGATCCGGTCACCGTTGAGCGCGACGAGCGTGGCGTTGAACGTGCGCGGGCCCTCGCCCGGCTTCGCCACGGCGAGCGTGGCCAGGATGTCCCAGTATTCAGCGGTGCGGAACGCCATCCGCTGGCGCTCCCGCTCGACCACGATCCGCGTCGCCACGGACTGCACCCGGCCCGCCGACAGCTTCGGCATGACCTTCTTCCACAGCACCGGCGAGACCTCGTAGCCGTAGAGGCGGTCGAGGATGCGCCGCGCCTCCTGGGCGTCGACCAGGTCGCGGTCGATCTCCCGGGGGTTCGCCACCGCGGCCTGGATGGCCGGCTTGGTGATCTCGTGGAAGACCATCCGCTTGACCGGCACCTTGGGCTTGAGCGTCTCCACCAGGTGCCAGGCGATGGCCTCGCCCTCGCGGTCCTCATCCGTCGCCAGGAAGATCTCGTCGACCTCCTTGGCCAGCTTCACCAGCTTGCTGATCTGCTGCTTACGGTCGGGCGACACCACGTAGAGGGCGTGGAAGCCGTTGTCGACGTCGACGCCGAGGCGCGCCCACGGCTCACCCTTGTACTTCGCCGGGACGTCGGCGGCGTTGCGGGGCAGGTCCCGGACGTGGCCGAAGCTGGCCTCCACGACGTACCCCGGGCCGAGGTAGCCCGAGATCGTCTTGGCCTTCGCCGGTGACTCGACGATGACCAGACGGGTGGTTCCAGCGTTGCTCGGCACGTCTCTCCCCGACCTCACTCCTACGCCATGCCCGCTTCGGGCCGTGTTGCGCCACCCGGACCACAGGCGGTCCGGATGTCCAACGTAACGCGCCGTCCGCGTTCCGGGTTTCGTGGGCGGCAAACGGGCCGCCCTCCCGGCGACCGCCGGCCGCACCCTGCCGGACGGCGTCACGGTACACCGTGGGTAGGGCGACAGGCGGGTCACTGTGACGATCGCGTACACCCGGCGCAGCCGTCGCCGGGTGTCCGGCTTCGGACACCGGACGGTCAGCCGGGCGAGCCCGGCCACTCCGCCGCCGGGGCCGTCGCCGGCCGTTCCCCCACCAGTTCGGCGAGCCGCGACATGCGCCGCCCGCCGATCCGGAACGCGGGTCCGCCCTCGTCCGGCTCCACGAACGCGGCCGGCAGGCCGACCGCCGCCAGCGCGGCGCGGACCACCGGCCAGGACGGCTCGTCGGCCGGTCCGAGCCGCAGCCGGAAACCGGCCGGCTCGGCCGCGCCGGCCGCGGCCGACCAGAGCCGCAGCCGCCGTCCGTCCAGGTGGAAGCGGGCCGGCGGCCGCTTCACGCCGCCGCGCAGCCAGGCCCGCGCGAGCGGTGCCAGCATGCTCGTGTACGCGGTGCGCACCCGGTGCCGCCCGTCCTCGGTCGGCTCCCAGCTCGCCGGCACGCCCCGGGCACCCAGCTCGGCCACCAGCACGTGCACCCGCCAGGCGGCGTCGACCACCACGGAGATCCGGGCCGTGCCGCCCATCCGCCCCACCTCACCCGGCCCGGCGAGCAGGCCGGCGAGATCCGCCAGGGCCGGATCGGCCGCCTCGGTGGAGAACAGTGAGGGCTGGCGGGCGGGGTTCGGGGTGGGAGGGGTCAGCGACACTCCGGGACCTCGTCGAAGGCCTCTTTCAGCTCGGTCGAGTTGAGTTTGCTGGTGTCCAGCGCGCTCGCGTCGTACTCCTTGTTGAGCGTGTCCACGGCGGCGCGCACGCCGTCGTAGAACGGCCCGGCCTGGGCGGTGTCGAGCCGGTCGATGGCGCCCCGGGCCCGGCCGTACGCGTCGCGCATCTTGCTCAGCGACCCGAGGAACCCGGCGGACACCTCGGCGCCGCGTTCGGCCTCGGGCACGCCCGCCTCCTCGACCTTGCGCCGGGCCGTCTCGCTGGCCTGCTCGGCGCCGGCGAAGAGCCGGACCAGGTTCTCCTTGGCCTGCGCCGGGGTGGTCTGCGCGGTCATCTGCTGCTGCGTGCTGCTGGTCAGCTTGGAGATCTCCGCGCGCCACGGGGTGAGCGCCTGGCACACCGACGCCGCCCAGACGCGGGGGCTGGGACCGCCACCGCATCCGGTGACCACGAGGACCAGCGTGGCCAGGACCACCGTGAGCTTTCCGGCGGTTGCCGCCCGGCGCGTACGCATGCGAAGCAGCGTACGACCTCCGGGCGGAACCGCCACCGGTCAGGTTTGCCGGGTACGGGGTTCCCGGCCGGCCGGGGCCGGCCGGGAACCGTCGCGTGCGATCAGGCGTTCACCGTCTCCGGACGCTGGTCGGGCGTGCCGGCGCCGCTGTCCTCGTCGGTCATCGCCACGCCCTTGCGCTTGCTGAACACCACGGCGGCCGCGATGATCAACGCGGCCACCACGGCGATCGTGATGCGCAGCGGGTTGTTCTGGTCGTCGCCCACGCTCCAGGCCACCACGGCCGGGGCGATCAGCAGCGAGACCAGGTTCATCACCTTGATCAGCGGGTTGATCGCCGGGCCGGCGGTGTCCTTGAACGGGTCGCCGACGGTGTCACCGATGACGGTGGCGGCGTGCGCGTCGGAGCCCTTGCCGCCGTACGCGCCGTCCTCCACCAGCTTCTTGCCGTTGTCCCAGGCGCCACCGGAGTTGGCCAGGAAGACCGCCATCAGCGTGCCCGCGCCGATCGCGCCGGCCAGGTACGCGGCCAGCGCGCCCGGGCCGAGGCCGAAGCCGACAGCGATCGGAGCCAGGATGGCCAGCAGACCGGGGGTCATCAGTTCGCGCTGCGCGTCCCGGGTGCAGATGTCCACGACCTTGCCGTACTCGGGCCGCTGGGTGCGGTCCATGATGCCGGGCAGCTCGCGGAACTGGCGGCGTACCTCCATCACCACGGCGCCGGCCGAGCGGGAGACCGCGTTGATGGCCAGGCCGGAGAAGAGGAAGACCACCGCCGCGCCGATGATCAGGCCGACCAGGTTGCGCGGGTTGGACACGTTGAGCGAGTTGAGGATCTCGGTGCCGACGTCACCCACGCCCGCGTCCTCGTACGCCGAGCGCAGCGTGTCGGTGTACGAGCCGAACAGCGCGGTCGCGGCCAGCACCGCGGTGGCGATCGCGATGCCCTTGGTGATCGCCTTGGTGGTGTTGCCGACGGCGTCCAGCTCGGTGAGCGTCCGTGCGCCGTGCTCGTCGATGTCGCCGGACATCTCCGCCACGCCCTGCGCGTTGTCGGAGATCGGGCCGAACGTGTCCATCGCGACGATGACGCCGACGGTGGTGAGCAGGCCGGTGCCGGCCAGCGCGACCGCGAACAGCGACAGCGTGATCGAGCTGCCGCCGAGCAGGAACGCGCCGAAGACGCCGGCGCCGATCAGCAGCGCCGAGTAGACGGCCGACTCCAGGCCGACGCTGATGCCGGCGAGGATGACGGTGGCGGCGCCGGTCTGCGAGCTCTTGCCGATGTCCTGTACCGGGCGCCTGTTGGTCTCGGTGAAGTACCCAGTCAGCGCCTGGATCGCGGCGGCCAGCACGATGCCGATCACGACCGCGCCGATGGCCACCAGCCGCGGGTTGCGGTCGACGTCGGTCAGCCCGCCCTCCAGCTCGGCGAACGTCGCGGGCAGGTACGCGAACGCGGCGATCGCGACGAGCACCGCGGCGATCAGCGCGGACAGGTAGAAGGCCCGGTTGATGGCGGTGAGGCCGTTGCGGTCGCCGGCGCGCAGCCGGGTGATGAACACGCCGACGATCGCGACCAGCACGCCGATGGTGGAGATGATCAGCGGGAAGACCAGGCCGGTCTCGCCGAACGCGGCCCGGCCGAGGATCAGCGCCGCGACGAGCGTGACCGCGTACGACTCGAACAGGTCGGCGGCCATGCCGGCGCAGTCGCCGACGTTGTCGCCCACGTTGTCGGCGATGGTGGCGGCGTTGCGCGGGTCGTCCTCGGGGATGCCCTGCTCGACCTTGCCGACCAGGTCGGCGCCGACGTCGGCGGCCTTGGTGAAGATGCCGCCGCCGACCCGCATGAACATGGCGAGCAGCGCGGCGCCGAAGCCGAAGCCCTCCAGCACGGTCGGGGCGTCACCCCGGAAGATCAGCACGACCAGCGCCGCACCGAACAGGCCGAGGCCGACGGTGAGGAAGCCGACCACGCCGCCGGTGCGGAAGGCGATCTTCATGGCGCCCTCGCGCCCGCCTTCCCGCTCCCGTGCGGCCGCCGCCACCCGCAGGTTGGCGCGGGTGGCCAGCCACATGCCGGCGCCGCCGATGAACGCGCTGAACAGCGCACCCACCACGAAGAACGCCGAGCGGCCGACCTTCACCAGTGTTTCGTTGCCGTCGGTGTCGTGCACCGGCAGCAGGAAGAGCAGCACGACGGCGATCACCACGAAGATCGCCAGCGTGCGGAACTGCCGCAGCAGGTACGCCGACGCGCCCTCCTGCACCGCGCCGGAGATCTCCTGCATGTTGGTGGTTCCCTTACCGGCCGCCAGGACCGCCCTGGTGAGGGCGGCCGCGAAGACGAGCGCCACCAGCGCGATGACCGCGGCGATGACGACGTACGTCACGTTGGCTCCGGTAAGGGACAGTGCGCCGCCGTCGGCGGCCAAGGTCCCGGACATCTATGTCCTCCTGTACCGAACAACTCGCGCCGGCCTGTGGAGACGCACGGGCCGACGCCTGGATGCGGACTCGCAAGCGCGCGCCAACCCACCCCGGCGGACCAGCGATGAACTCCCGTTCCCGCTGGCTACGGGATGGGATCACTTGCTGACAACCCGCGTACTGTAGCCCTCTGGCGTGGCGGAGGTCACACCGAGGGGGCACCGTGTCTCGATGATCTTCGTAACTGTGTTATGCGAAGAAATCTGATATATGGCGCGGCCGATACGACGAGGCCGCGCCCCCCTCGCGGGGAACGCGGCCTGCGTGTGCGAATCGGTCAGGCGCGGCCGGCCGGCCAGGACATCCGTACCTCGGTGCCGACGCCGTCTTCGACCGGGCGGACCTGGAGATCCTCCACGAAACCGGCGAGCAGCGCGAAGCCCACGCCGGTGGTGAGCGCGTCCTCGCTGAGCGACTCCTTGGCCAGCTCGTCCGGGCCGAGCGCGGCCAGGCCGAGGCCCGCCTCGATCGGGGCCCGGTCCACCACCCGGACCGTGTAGCCGCCGCCGTCGGACATCTCCACGTACACCGGGTCGGCCAGCCCGTACTGCCGGTGCAGCGCCACCGCCCGGGTGCACGCCTCACCGATGGCCAGGCGCACCTCGTCCAGCAGGTCCTCGCGTACGCCGGCCCGCCGGGCCACCGCGACGCCGACCAGACGGGCGGTGCGCACGTGCACCGGGGCCGGAGAGAAGGACAGCTTGACGGTCGCCATCACGCGCCGGTGGAGTCGGCGGCGATGGCCGCGTCGACCGTCGGATGCAGCGGGAAGACCTGGTCCAGGGCGGTGATCCGGAAGATCTTGAGCAGCGGCTCCTTGTCGCAGACCAGCGCGAACGAGCCACCGGCCGAGCGCAGCCGCTTGAGCGCGCCGACGAGCACACCCAGTCCGGTCGAGTCGAGGAAGTCCACCCGGCCGAGGTCGACCACCACGTGGCGGGCCCCGCCGTCGATCAACTCCAGGAGCCGTTCCCGCAGGCGGGGGGCGGTGTAGACATCCACCTCACCACCGACCTCGAGCACCGTGTGCTCCCCCACGGTGCGGGTCGCCAGCGACAGCTCCATCGGTCCCTCCTCGGTAAACTCTCCTGGGCATCTAACCATCCCCCCGTGCGGCCCTCTCGGGTCACCGGCCACGCCCTCCCCATACCCCCACCCTGCGGTTCCCAATTCCGAACACCAGTGCGAGAGTGCAGGACGTGACCGACCACAGCCCCGGCCCGCGGCGTGCGCCGGGCGAGCTGCTGCGCCGGTTGCGGCTGCGTCACCCCACCGACCCGGTCACCCACGTCGAACGCGTCCCGGCCCGCGCCGGCGAGCCGGTCGGGTGGCCCGGCTGGGCGCCGGAGGAACTGCGGGCGGCGTTCTCCCGGCGCGGCGTCACCGCCCCGTGGCGGCACCAGGCCGAGGCCGCCGAGCTGGCGTACGCGGGCCGGCACGTGGTGGTCGCCACCGGCACGGCGTCCGGCAAGTCCCTGGCGTACCAGCTTCCCGCGCTGAGCACGCTGCTCGCCGACCCGCGCGCCACGGTCCTCTACCTGGCGCCGACCAAGGCGCTCGCCGCCGACCAGCTCCGCGCCGTCGCCGGTCTCGAACTCGACGGGGTACGCCCCGCCACCTACGACGGGGACACGCCGCGCGCCGAGCGGGAGTGGATCCGCCGGCACTCCCGGTTCGTGCTGACCAACCCGGACATGCTGCACCACGGCATCCTGCCCGGGCACGCCCACTGGTCCGGGTTCCTGCGCCGGCTCGCGTACGTGGTGGTCGACGAGTGCCACACCTACCGGGGCGTCTTCGGCTCACACGTCGCGCACGTGCTGCGGCGGTTGCGGCGGCAGTGCGCGCGCTTCGGGCGTACCCCCGTGTTCTTGCTGGCCTCGGCCACGTCGGGCGACCCGGCGGCGGCGGCCGGGCGGCTCACCGGCCTGCCCGTCACCGCCGTCACCGAGGACACGTCGCCGCGCGGCGGGGTGACGTTCGCGCTCTGGGAGCCGCCGCTGCTGCCGCCCACCGACTCGTCAGTCGACGCCGACCTCGTCCAGGTCCGGCGCTCCGCGCTGCGGGAGACCGCCGACCTGCTCGCCGACAACGTGGTCGAGGGGGTACGCACGCTCGCGTTCGTGCGGTCCCGCCGGGGCGCCGAGGTGGTCGCCGCGAACGCCCGGCGGTCCCTCGACGAGGCGGTACCCGGGCTGGGCGACCGGGTGGCCGCCTACCGGGCCGGCTACCTGCGCGAGGAACGGCGCGAGCTGGAACGGGCACTGCTGCACGGCGACCTGCTCGGCCTCGCCTCCACGAACGCGCTCGAACTCGGCGTCGACCTGGTCGGGCTGGACGCGGTGCTGATCTGCGGCTGGCCCGGCACCCGCGCGTCGCTGTGGCAGCAGGCCGGGCGGGCCGGGCGTTCCGGCGACGAGGCCCTAGCCGTGCTGGTGGCCCGGGACGACCCGCTCGACACCTACCTGGTGCACCACCCGGAGGCGCTGTTCGGGCGCCCGGTCGAGGCGACGGTGCTCGACCCGGCCAACCCGTACGTGCTCGCGCCGCAACTCGCCTGCGCCGCCCACGAGTCCCCGCTCACCCCCGCCGACCTGGACCTGTTCGGTGAGGGCGCGAAGGAGGCGGTGGACTCGCTGGTCGAGGCGGGGGCGCTGCGGCAGCGGCCCACCGGCTGGTACTGGCGGCACCGGGAACGCCCCGAGGTCGACCTGCGCGGCGAGGGCGGCGCCCCGGTGTGCGTGGTGGAGGAGTCCACCGGCCGGCTGCTCGGCACCGTCGACGGCGGGTCGGCGCACTTCCTGCTGCACACCGGCGCGGTCTACCTGCACCAGGGCGTCTCGTACGTGGTCGACTCGCTCGACCTGGCCGACGCGTGCGCGCTCGTGCACGCCGAGGAGCCGGACTGGTCCACCCACGCCCGCGACGTGACCTCGCTGTCGGTGGTGTCGGTCCGCTCGTACGTGGACGCCGGGCCGGTCGGCCTGTTCCTCGGCGAGGTGGACGTGACCAGCCAGGTGGTGTCGTACCAGCGGCGGCGCATCGCCACCGGAGAGGTGATCGACACGCGCCCGCTGGACCTGCCCGCCCGGGAACTGCGCACCGTGGCGGTGTGGTTCACGCTCTCCCCCGAGTCGCTGAGCGCCGCCGGTGTCGAGGTGGCGGACGTGCCGGGCGCGCTGCACGCCGCCGAGCACGCCGCCATCGGTCTGCTGCCGCTGATGGCGACGTGCGACAGGTGGGACATCGGCGGGCTGTCCACCGCACTGCACCCGGACACCGAGGCGCCCACCGTCTTCGTCTACGACGGTCACCCCGGCGGCGCGGGTTTCGCCGAGCGGGCGTACGGCACCGCCGCGGCCTGGCTGCGCGCCACCCGGGACGCGATCGCCGAGTGCGGGTGCGAGACCGGGTGCCCGTCCTGCGTCCAGTCCCCGAAGTGCGGCAACGGCAACAACCCGCTGGCCAAGGCGGAGGCGGTGAAGGTCCTCGACGTGGTGCTGACCAACCTCGCCGCAGCCGGGCGCGCCGGCGGCGAGGCGGCGGTGGCCGGCCCGGAGGCGGTGGCCGGCCCGGAGGCGGTGGCCGGCCCGGAGGCGGGCACCGGCCCGGAGGCGGGCACCGGCCCGGACTCGGGCGGCCCGGAGCGCGGCGAGGTGTTGCCCCGGCAGGACGACCGGGCGGCCCGCCCAGCTCAGGCGGCCGGTGCCCCACCCGCCTGACCGCGCCGGGGCGGTTGGGGTTGCCCGCCGCAACTTCGGGGAGGTTGCGGTATCGACAGGTGCTGGACCCCGCCACTTCCCCGAACTGGTGTCGATCAAGCTGGGCCGTGCGGCTCCGCGGGTGCCCAGGTGTCTGGTTGGTGGGACGGGTGCATGAGGGCAGGGCCGCCGGGGCATTGATGTATGGGAGCGCTTCCATGCATCATTTCCGGTAGCGCACAGGTGACCCGAGACCCGTCCCGCCGGAGGTGCCGCCGTGGCCGACACGATCGCCGAGACCGTCGAACTGCTCTACACCATCGACCAGGAAAACCTCACTCCCGACCAGCAGATCGCGCTGGGCACCGCGCTGGCCACGCTCGCCCAGGCGGAACGGCTGGAGCAGATCAACGAGCGTCTGCGCGGCATCCACCAGGTGCTGAACAGCTGGGCGATGAAGGCCACGGTCGACGGCGGTCGTTGACCTTGCGCCTGCCGTTCGGGGTGCGGCGACACGGCCTGCGCGGCGTGCCGCCGCGTGGGTTCTGCGTGCGGCGACCGCTCGTCCCGCAGAGGTGGCGCGCTCGGGCGAGCGATGGTCGGCCTGCTGTGCAAGACTCCGGCGACCCCTCGAAGGAGATCCCATGTCGCCCGACAACCTGCAGGCCCAGCACCGGTTCATCATCCGTCAACGGCTCCGGATGATGGTCAACCAGTACGAGGTGCACTCGGTCGCGCCCGACGGCTCCGAGGGCGGGCTGCTCGCGTTCGCGCAGCAGAAGCGGCTCGCCTTCAAGGAGCAGGTGACCATCTACACCGATGACTCCAAGCAGTACCCCCTTCTCGGCTTCAAGGCCCGTCAGCGTCTCGACCTCGGCGCCACCTACGACGTGACCGATCACGCGGGCAACCCCATCGGCCTGTTCCGCAAGGACTTCGCCCAGTCGCTGCTGCGCTCGACGTGGCACGTCGAGCAGCCCGGCCTGCCGCCCGCCACCGGGCAGGAGCGCAGCCTGCCGGTGGCGCTGCTGCGCCGGTTCGTCGACTCGCTCTCCTGGCTGCCGTACCACTTCGACTTCATGGCGGGCGGCCAGCCGGTGTTCTCGGTCGACCGGAAGTGGGGCCTGCGGGACCGGTACTCCGTGGAGATCCAGCACCCGCAGATCGACCGCCGGCTGGTGATCGCCATGGCGGTCGGACTGGACGCTCTCCAGTCCCGCTGACCTGCGGCCCCCTCGGGCTCGGCCCGGCTCTCGGCTCAGGCACGGTTTCGCGTGTCAGGACCGGGCCGGGCCGGCCCGGGACGTCGCGGTGGCGTCCCGGGTCAGCCCCGGCAGCGGCGCGACGCGTACCTGCGCCGTGACGATCAGGTCCAGTCCGTCGATCCGGCAACCGGTCATCCGGCCGCCGTTGGCCGAGACCAGGTCGGCCGCGCGAGCGCAGGCGAGTTCCGCTCCGTCGAGCACCTGCACGGCACCGGCCAACGCACCGAAGTCCGCCGCGTTGCGGGCCTGATGCCGCGCCCACCGGGCCGCCCCGATCGCGGCGCCGAACACCCCGACCAGTACGAACACCAGTCCGATCGCGAGCAGGCAGACCGTGGCCCCGCCCCGGTCGGCCGAGGGCGCCCTACCAACGGGCTGCCCGCGCTCTCCGCTCCCCACGGTCCCGTCCACCCGGAATGTGGTCGTCCCGGGCCCGCTCGTTCTGAGCCTGCTCGTGTTGGATGGCCCTTCCACGGTGAGCCGGCGGAACGAGGAGTCGGCCCCGGCACTGCTGGAGCTCACGGCACCGGGCCCGGCGCGCCGGGTTCCACGGCGGCCACCGCCTCCGCCGACACGACCAGCCGGGGCAGCCGCGTACCGAACGTCCGGACCGGTGCCCGGACCGTCGCCGTGACCCGATCACCGGCCACCGTCACGGCCACTTCGGCGCCATCAGGGGCGTACCGGGTTCCGGCGACCGCGCCGGACTCGCCCCGGGCCGCGGCCAGAGCCGCCTCCCGGGCCGCGTCGACACACGCGACCCGGGTACCCACCGCGTTCACAGCGGTCAGCCCGGCGACGAGGAGCAGCATGAGCGCCGGCAGGCCGGCCGCCAACTCGGCGGTGAAGGAACCCCGCTCGCACGCCACCCGCGAACGCCACAGGCGCCACACCGCCCCGGCCCGGCGGCCGACGGCGTTCCGGGCGGGCTCGTTCGACACGTCGAGCGGGTGGAGCGACCGACCACGGCGACCGGCCCGCCGGCGCCCGATCACTTCAGGGCCCGGTCGATGACGGCGGTCAGCGCGGACTGCACGTTGCCGGAGGTCAGCACCTTCAGCAGGATCCCGGCGAAGGCGACCGCGGCGAGGGTGCCCACCGCGTACTCGGCGGTGTTCATACCCGCGTCACCTCGCAGGCGGGTGCGGAGCTTGCGCATGTCGTACGTCCCTTCTCGATGGTTCACAGCACGTCGCCGAGAACGGCGACGATCACCGGCACCAGACCGGCGAGAATGAAGGCCGGCAGGAAGCACAGCCCGAGCGGCAGCACGATGAGCACGCCCGCGCGGCGGGCCGCCGCCTCGGCCGCGGTCGACCGTTCGGCACGCAGGTCGTCGGCCAGCCGGGTCAGCGCGCGGGCCAGGGCGGCGCCGCTGTTCGACGATCTGATCGCCGCCGCGACCACGGGTTCGGCACCGGCGACGCCGTCCAGGTGCGCCCACGCCTCGCCGGGGCCGCCACCGAGCCGAAGCGTCCGGCCCACCCGGCCGAGCCGGTCCGCGAGTGGCCCGCCGAGCGCCTCCGCGACAGCCAGCACCGAACGGTCGACCGGCGCGCCCGCCCGCAGCGCGGCGGCCAGCAGGTCAGCGGCCAGCGGCAGGTCGGCGGTCTCCCGCAGTCGCCGTTCCCGGACGGCGCGCGGCTCGATCCGGCGCAGCAGACGGTCGGCGACGACACCGGCCGGCAGCCCGAGGACCACGCCCGTCACCCCGCCGACCACCACCGCCACGGCGATCCCGGCCAGCGCTGCGCCGAGGCGTACCCGATCCGGCCACCACGCCGGGCGAGCCGGCGACGGAGCCGGGGCGAGCCGGCGCAGCCGCCGCGCCGGGCGGACGACCGGGCCGGCGACGACCAGGAGCGACGCGGCGCCGCCGAGGCAGACGGCGGCCAGCACCTGGCGCGACATCAGGCGTCACGCCCGGGCGTGACGCCGAGCCGCTCGGCCCAGAGCAACCCGCCGACCTGCAACACGACCGCCGCCACCGCGCTGCCCGCACCCACCGGCGTGTGCAAGAGCACCGCCACCGGATCCACCCCGATGCCGTAGCCGAGCCCGATCCCGCCGAGCGGCAACGCGGCGAGCAGCCAGGCGGTCGCCCGCGCCCCCGCGGCCTGGGCGGCGGCAGCGGCAAGTCCCCGGTCGGCGGCGCGGGCGTCGGCCTCGATCCGTTCCAGCAGATCGGCCAGCGGCGCGCCGGTCCGGTCGGCCAGTCTTCCGGCGGCTCGGGCCAGCCGCGCGACGCGCCCCGGGCCGTCGTCGACACCGCCGTCGGCGGGTAGCCCGGCCCGCAGGTCGGCGGCGACGGCGGCGAGCCGGTCGAGATCGCGGCGGTGCGCGAGGTCGGCCGTCCGGTGGGTACGCCGGCGCAGCACCGCCCGGGCCGCGAGCACGCCGTAGGCGGCGAGCACCACGGCGGCCACCGGGCCACCGAGCAGCGCCCCGATCACGGCACCACCCAGCGCCGCCACCGGCAGCACGCGTCCGGCGGAGAGCGCCGGCGCTGGCGGACGGGCGGACGCCTTCGGCCCGGAGTCGAGCGGCCGCCGTGGCGGGTCCGGCGGTGCTGAACGCGAGCCCTTCGCCCGCTCGGCCGGGGTGCCTGCCTCGACCAGGACCGCCAGGCGCCGGGCGCGACCGGCCCGCACCGGCCAGGCGACGGCCACCGCCGCGGCGGCCAGGAGCAGGACCGCCGGCCAGAGGTGGCCGGTCACGACGGTTCCGCCGGGGTGGGCCACGCCGCCTGGAGGATCGGCGGCACCGGCGTTCCCCGCTCTCGCAGCAGGTCGGCGAGCGCCCGGGCCGCCGGACCGAGACCCCTGCCGCGTACCCAGGCCGGGACCACTCTCACCACCCGGTCGGGCCCGTCGGGCAGCAGCAGGCCGATGG
The DNA here is from genome assembly GCF_049538395.1 of Micromonospora sp. AB353. Lineage (NCBI taxonomy): Bacteria > Bacillati > Actinomycetota > Actinomycetes > Micromonosporales > Micromonosporaceae > Micromonospora > Micromonospora sp. AB353. The sequence continues at coordinate 23,440 of NZ_JBMVFV010000048.1, forward strand.
AGTCCAGGACACGTCCCTCGCCGGTGCGGCGGAGCTGGAGGACGACCTGCAACGCGGCGGCGACCTGGGCGTGCAGCGCGAGCCGGGGCAGGCCACCGAGCATCCCCAGCGCCTCCAACCGGGCCGGAACGTCGGCCGGGGCGTTCGCATGCAGCGTTCCCGCCCCGCCGTCGTGGCCGGTGTTCAACGCGGCCAGCAGGTCGACCACCTCGGCGCCCCGGCACTCGCCCACCACCAGCCGGTCCGGTCGCATCCGCAGCGCCTGCCGGACCAGGTCGCCGAGCCCGACGGCACCGGCACCCTCGACGTTCGCCGTCCGCGCCTGCAGGCCGATCACGTGCGGGTGCACCGGACGCAGCTCGGCGGCGTCCTCCACCAGCACGATCCGCTCGGTGCCGGGCACCAGCCCGAGCAGCGTGTTCAGCAGCGTCGTCTTGCCGGATCCGGTGCCGCCGCTGACCAGGTACGCGAGGCGGGCCGCCACGAGCGCGGCGAGCAGCGGGGCGACCGGCCGGGGCACTGTGCCGCGCTCGACGAGTTCGTCGAGGGTGAACGGCCGCTGCCGGAAGGTACGCAACGACAGGTAGGGCCCGTCGGTCGCTACCGGAGGCAGCACCGCGTGCAACCGGGTGCCGTCGGGCAGGCGCGCGTCGGCGTACGGGGAGGCGTCGTCGAGCCGGCGCCCGGCCGCCGAGGTGAGGCGCTGCGCCAACCGGCGTACGTCGTCGAGTGTGCCCAACGGCACGGCGACCTGCTGAAGGCCCCGTCCCCTGTCGACCCAGACCCGCACCCCGTTCACCAGTACGTCGGTGACCTGCGGGTCGGCGAGCAGCGGTGCCAGTGGACCGGCGCCGACCAGGTCGTCGTGCACCCGGTCGGCGATCCGCAGCAGCGTGGTGTCGCCGAGCACCGCCGTCGCCGGTTCGGCGCGTACCGCGGAGACGATCGCGGCGGGCGTGACCGGGGTGGCCTCGGCGGCGAACCGGTGCCGGACCCGCGCGGCCAGTTCCCCCGGGTCGGCAGACGCGGTCACGCCGCACCCGCTGCGGACGACCCGACCAGCTCGCCCACGAGCCGCTGGCACAGCACGGCGAGCGGCCCCTTCCCGCTCGCGCCCGGCGCCTCGCCCCGCTCCAGCCCGCGGCACAGCCCGGGCTCGGGTCGCAGCGTGCCGGCGAGCGGCAGCCCCAGCGCCCGGGACACCTCGGCCGCGCGCAGCCGGCCGGGCGCCGGACCACGCACGACGACAGACAGGTCCACGCAGTGCGGCGCGGCGACGGCGGCGACCCGGGCCGCGGCGGCCGCCGCCCGCAGCTCGGCCGGTACGACGAGCAGCGCCCGGTCGGCGGCCTGGAGCGCGATCACCGCCGCGTCGTCGAGGTGCCGGGGCAGGTCGAGCACGACCAGGTCCCGCCCGCGCCGGCCGGCGTCGACGGTGGCGGCCATCGCCTCGGCCGGCAGGTGCCGCAGGTCGCCCCGGTCCCAGGAGAGCACCACCAGGTCGCCCCGGCTGGGCAGCGCGCGGATCAGCGACGGCGGGTCGACCCGCCCGTCCGTGCCGGCCAGCTCGGGCCAGCGCAACCCGTCGAGTTGCTCCCAGCCGAGCACCAGGTCGAGACCACCGCCGAGCGGGTCGGCGTCGACGAGCAGCGTGCGGAGCCGGGACCGGGCCGCGCTGACGGCGAGCCCACCTGCCAGCACGCTGGCTCCGGCACCGCCCCGGCCGCCGAGGACGGCCACCACCCGGCCCTGACCCGGGCCCGCCGGACCGGCCACGCACTCGGCGAACCGGTCGACCAGCCAGGGCTCAGCCGCCGGCAGCGTCGCGACGTGCTCCGCGCCGACGAGTTCGGCCAACTCCGTACCCGGATCGAGCTCTCCGGAGCGACCGACCAGGACCGTGCGGGCGCGGCGGGGAAGGCGCGCCCGCAGGCAGGCCGCCGCCTGGTCGGCGCCGATGAGCACCAGCGGCGCCGGCGCCCAGCGGGCCCGGGCGGCGGCCGGGTCGGCCGCCAACTCGACCTCGGTGCCGCCGGCCGCCGCGAGTCGCAACAGCTCGTCGAGAAGGTCGCCGTCGGAGGTGACGAGCAGGGGCAGGCGACGGTACGGCGGGAGCGGGGTACGGGGCGGCATGGCGGCCTCCATCAGTCGGACTCGGACGTGCCGGGGTGCAGCCTGCCCGGCCGGAGGAGGTGAGACGGGTGCCCTGTGGACAACGGAGGTCGTTGTGGACAGACCTCGGTGGCCCGGTTGATCTGCTATGTGCCGGGGACGGAGGCAACGAGTGGCCCGTCGGCCATTGACGACGGGGACGATCAGTAACGGATAATCGGGGCCCCTCGCCGCTCGATGAACGGCACCGGCTTGCGGAATCGAGGCCATGACCGATTCACCGCACCCCCTCACGCCCCCCTCGGTACGACCCCACTCACGGTCCGCCCCCGCGGCTGGCAACGAGATCTGGCTCCGCGATCCGTCGCCGACGCTGCTCGCCGCCATCGCCATCGGACTCGTGGTCGTGGTGCTGGCGAGCATCGTCAGCGTCTTCGCCACACCGCGTCGCCCCGACCTCCCGCCGCCGCTCGAAGGCCAGGCGATCCTGGCGTCCCCGACCAGGGCGGGCTCGGTGACCGAGATGCCGGCTGAGTCCTACGCGCCGCCGTCGGTGTCGTTCTCCAGCCGTGCCGTGCCGCCCAGCCGCACCGCCGCACCGACCCGCCGCCCCACCCCGAGCAGCCGGCCGACCTCGTCGAAGCCCACGCCTCCCCGGCCCAAGCCGCCGGTGGTCGGGCCCGGGGAACTGGCCCCGCTGCCGGCCTCCCGCGAGTCGCGGCTGCGCTCGCACGGCGGTGGTCCGTCGACCTTCATCGACTTCGTCAACACCCGGGAGTCGACAGCCGTTGTCCACTGGATCAACTACGACGGCCGGCGCCAGCAGTACGCGGTGCTCCGGCCCGGGCAGTCCTACCGGCAGCAGACGTACGTCGGTCATCCGTGGGTCGTGACCGACGAGCGGGGCCGAGGGCTGGTGTGCTTCGAGCCGGACCGGCGGACGTTACGCGCGGTGATCCGGTAACTCCCTTGCCGGGCCCGACCGGCGGCTGCGACGCTCCGTCGGGTGATCGACAAGCCTGATATCGACGAGCGGACGCTGGCGGCCGAGGTCGCCGCCGCCTGGCCGGTGGACGTCGTCGACCTGGTGTTCATGCCGGTCGGGCTCGACGGGCAGGCATGGGCGTACCGGGTGGAGACGTCCGTCGGCGGGCGCTACTTCCTGAAGGTACGGCGGGGCGACTTCACCCCGGCCGCCGTCCTGCTGCCTTCTTTTCTGCGCGCACAGGGCCTTCGGCAGGTGGTGGCGCCGCTGGACCACGGTGGCGCCGGGCGCGGGTACGGGGACTATCGGCTACTGCTCTACCCGTTCCACGACGGCGGCAGCCTGTGGGGGCGCGGTCTCACCGACCGTCAGTGGACCGAGTACGGCGATTTCCTGGGCCGGCTGCACCGGGTCACGCCGAGCGCGGAGGTAGCAGCCGTCCTGCCGGTCGAGACCTACCGATCGGGTGCGGGTGAGCGGCTGCGGACCCTCGGCGTACAGGCCGCGACGAGCGAGGTCCTGGGTGCCTTCTGGGAGCGGTACGGCGCCGCGCTGCACCGGTTGGCGGAGACCGTCGACGACCTGGGGTCGCGCGTGACGCCGGGGCAGCACGTCATCTGCCACGCCGACATCCATCCGGGCAACCTCATCGCCGACGGCGACGGGCCGCTGCACGTCGTGGACTGGGACGCGCCGATCCTCGCGCCGCGCGAGCGGGACCTGATGTTCGTCTACAGCGCCGACTTCGGCGACCACCCGATCGACGCACGCCGGGCCGAGCTCTTCCGCGAAGGCTACGGGGCGCTGGAACCGGACCCGGTCCTGCTGAGTTACTACCGCAGTGAGCGACACCTCGACGACGTCGCGGCCTTTCTGGGCAGCATCCTCAATCCGGAGGCCAGTACGGAGTCCCGGGCCAGTGACCTGTACTGGCTCACCCGGATCGCCGAGGCGGTCGCCGACCCCGGCTACGCGCCCTGATCTCACTGCAGACGCAAAGGGACGACCCCCGTCGGGGGGAGACGGGGGTCGTCTTGTGGTTCGGCTCCGGGGGGGTCGAGCCGAACCGACTCAGCGGTTACGGGGGGTGCAACCGCCGAGGCCCATCGGCGCCGGGTATGCGAACTCCCGTCGCGAGGACAAGCATGCCGCAGTCGACCCTTATACGTCGAGTGTTGTTCACTCCACGCAAAGCTAAATTCATCGATAGCTACCTGTGACCGCCGTCACTCCACCGGGTGCTCATCGGCTTTCGCGACCCGGGCGGACGCCTCGACGCCTCCGGTCGGGCTAGACTTTCGCGCCGTGGGCCGTAGCGCCGCTTTCTTCGATCTCGACAAGACCGTCATCGCCAAGTCGAGCGCCCTGGCGTTCGGTCGGCCGTTCTACCGGGACGGGCTGATCACTCGGCGTGACGTGGTCAAGTCGGCGTACGCGCAGTTGATGTTCCGGCTGGGCGGCACCGACGAGCAGACCATGGCCCGCACCCGGGACTACCTCGCCACGCTCTGCAAGGGCTGGCCGGTGGAACAGGTCCGCCAGATCGTCGCGGAGACACTCCACGAACTGATCAACCCCTACGTGTACGCCGAAGCGGCCGCCCTCATCGAGGAGCACCAGGCCGCCGGGCGGGACGTGGTGCTGGTCTCCGCGTCCGGCGACGAGATGGTCCGGCCGATCGGTGAGCTGCTCGGGATCACCGACGTGATCGCCACCCGGATGGGCGTGGTGGACGGCCGCTACAGCGGCGAGGTCGAGTTCTACGCCGCCGGCCCGAGCAAGGTCGAGGCGGTCAGCGAACTGGCTCTGGAGCGCGACTACGACCTGGCCGACTCGTACGCGTACTCCGACTCGTACTCCGATCGGCCGTTGCTGGAGTGCGTGGGGCATCCGACGGTGGTCAACCCGGACCGGGCGCTGCGCAAGCTGGCGGTGGAGAACGCGTGGCCGGTGCTGGAGTTCCGGCACCCGATCCCGCTGGGCCGCCGGCTGCGCGAGCGGCCGGCGGTGCCGGTCGCGGCGGCGGCGCTCGGCGTGGGCGTCGGCGTGGCCATCGGCATCGCCTGGTACGGCCGGCACCGCCGCACCCGCGCCGCCGCACCCACCGCCTGACACCCCGCGCCCGTCAGGACGCGGCGAGGATCTCGTCGCCGATCAGCGTGATCTGGTCGGCGCCGACCTCCACCGCTGTCATGTAGTGCCGCAGCCAGGAGCGCAGGCCGTCGGGCGTGCCGGTGGCGAACGCGCCGGCCGCGCCCACGTACTCGGGTTCGCGCTCGCGGTGACCGACGTCCACCGCGACCAGCCCGCGGGGGTCGAACCCGGTGGAGATCAGCACCAGCCGGGCGGCGGCGCGGGCCACCACCCCGGACGGGCCCGGGAACGGGCGCAGGTTCAGCAGCTCGCCGTGTACGACGGCGGCCAGCACCAGCGGTGGCACCTTGGTGCCGCCGGCGACCAGGGCGGCCAGGCCGTCGAGGCGGGCCGCGACCACCGGGTCGGCGACCGGCCGGCCCAGTTCCTCCTCGGTCACCACGTCGCGGGCGGCGAGTACGTGCAGCCGGGCCATCACCTGCCGGGGGGCCTTCGGCCAGAGGTCGCTGAGGCCGGGCAGTGCCCCGGCGACCCGCAGCGCGCCCTGGAGCACCGGGTCGGTGACGGTGCCGGCGCGTACCTCCTCGCGGTCGTGGACGCGGCCCTCCAGCGCGGCGCTGGCCACGGCGGAGCGGAGGCTGACCTCGGCGGCGACCTGGCCGCCCTGGCGGCGCAGCGCGCGGTGCCGGTGGGCCAGGTCGACCCGCTCGCGGGCCTGCTCGACGGCGGTGGCGACGTCGGCGAGCGCGAGCAGCGGGGCGAGCGGATCGGTGGTCACCCCGTCACGCTAGCGACCGCCGGGCTCCCCCCAAGCCCGGGGTTGTTAATAAAGGGCCCTTCCTCTACCGGAGGCGTTAATAAGGTGCCCTTCCTTACACCTCGGCGCGAGGGGAGGGCCACTGGGCGCGCGGTGAGGGGCCGGGCGGTCGCGGGCGGGGTACGGCGGGACTAACCTTCCCCGGAGTAGGAGACGCAGGTCACGCGACGAAGGAGTCACCGCATGAGCGAGGCATTGGCCAACTTGCTGAACGAGACGCGCCAGTTCCCGCCGCCGGCTGAACTCGCCGCGAACGCCAACGTGACCGCCGAGGCGTACGAGGAGGCGGCCGCTGACCGGCTCGCCTTCTGGGAGCGCCAGGCCGGCCGGCTGGCCTGGGCCCAGCCGTGGGAGCAGGTGCTCGACTGGTCGAACGCCCCGTTCGCGAAGTGGTTCACCGGGGGCAGGCTCAACGTGGCGTACAACTGCCTGGACCGGCACGTCGAGGCGGGCCTCGGCGACAAGGTGGCGATCCACTGGGAGGGCGAGCCGGGCGACACCCGTACGGTCACCTACGCCGACCTGCACAAGCTCACCTGTCAGGCGGCGAACGCGCTGACCGAGCTGGGCGTGACCGCCGGTGACCGGGTGGCGATCTACCTGCCGATGATCCCGGAGGCGGCGGTGGCGATGCTCGCCTGCGCCCGGATCGGCGCCACGCACAGCGTGGTGTTCGGCGGCTTCTCCGCCGACGCGCTCACCAACCGGATCCAGGACGCCAGCGCCAAGGTGGTGATCACCGCGGACGGCGGCTTCCGCCGGGGCAAGCCGTCGGCGCTCAAGCCGACGGTGGACGAGGCGGTGGCGAACTGCCCGTCGGTGGAGCACGTGCTGGTGGTCCGGCGTACCGGTGAGGAGGTCGCCTGGTCGGCGAAGGACCACTGGTGGCACGAGACGGTGGAGACGGCGTCGCCGGAGCACGAGGCGCAGGCGTTCGACGCCGAGCACCCGCTGTTCATCCTCTACACCAGCGGCACGACCGCCCGGCCGAAGGGCATCCTGCACACCACCGGCGGCTACCTGACCCAGGCGTCGTACACCACGCACGCGGTGTTCGACCTGAAGCCGGAGACGGACGTCTACTGGTGCACCGCCGACATCGGCTGGGTGACCGGGCACTCCTACATCGTGTACGGCCCGCTCTCCAACGGCGCCACCCAGGTCATGTACGAGGGCACGCCGGACACCCCGCACAAGGGCCGGTTCTGGGAGGTCGTCGACAAGTACAAGGTGACCATCCTGTACACCGCGCCGACGCTGATCCGCACCATGATGAAGTGGGGCGAGGACATCCCGGCCGGGTACGACCTGTCGTCGCTGCGTCTGCTCGGCAGCGTCGGTGAGCCGATCAACCCGGAGGCGTGGATCTGGTACCGGCAGCACGTCGGCCGCGGCGAGCTGCCGGTGGTGGACACCTGGTGGCAGACCGAGACGGGCGCCATCATGATCTCGCCGCTGCCCGGTGTGACCGAGGCGAAGCCCGGCTCGGCGATGAGCCCGCTGCCCGGCATCGTCGCCGACGTCGTCGACGACCAGGGCCAGTCGGTGCCGAACGGCGGCGGCGGATACCTGGTGCTGAAGGAGCCGTGGCCGTCGATGCTGCGGACGATCTGGGGCGACGACAACCGGTTCCTGGAGACGTACTGGTCCCGGTTCGGCGCGGGCGCGAACACCGGCGACGAGTGGGTCTACTTCGCCGGTGACGGCGCGAAGAAGGACGACGACGGGCACATCTGGCTGCTCGGCCGGGTGGACGACGTGATGCTGGTGTCGGGCCACAACATCTCCACCACGGAGGTGGAGTCGGCACTGGTCAGCCACCCGTCGGTGGCGGAGGCGGCGGTGGTGGGCGCGACCGACCCGACCACCGGCCAGGCGATCGTCGCGTTCGCCATCCCGCGCGGCAGCGCGGAGATCTCCGGTGACGCGGGCGAGCAGCTCATCGCCGAGCTGCGCAACCACGTGGCGAAGACGCTCGGCCCGATCGCCAAGCCGCGGCAGATCATGCTGGTGCCGGAGCTGCCGAAGACCCGCTCCGGCAAGATCATGCGCCGGCTGCTGCGGGACGTGGCGGAGAACCGGTCGCTCGGCGACGTGACCACGCTCCAAGACTCCTCGGTGATGGAGTTGATCTCGTCGGGGATGAGCGGCGGGAGGTCCGACGAGGACTGACGCCGACCGACGATGAGGGGGCGGGCCGCCGGACGGTCCGCCCCCTCGTCGCGTCCGGGATCCGCGCCGGTCGATCGGGGGAGCCGGGACTGACCTGATCGGCCAGAGGGCCTGATCAGCTCTGTCGATGTCGCTCGTCGTCGGTTACGTTCAGCCAGCCGGCGGATTTCGACGAGCGTCACTGAGACGGCCGGTCCCTCACCATTCCCTACGAACGGAGTGGCATGCTCCCCATGTCGCAGCACAGGGCACGGCGACGCTTACTCGTCGCACTGCCCGCCATCGCGCTCGCGGCCACGTCGCTGACCGTGACGGGCAGCGCGGCGGCTCAGCCGGCCCGGTCCGCACCGGTCACGATCGGGGCGGACGAGCACTACATCAACTACGCCGAGCCCGAGGTCCAGCCGGACACCGGCGGCAAGGAGGTCAAGGGCCGCGACGGCATCTTCTCCTCGCCGGCGGACGAGGCCCGCGCCTACGACCGCAAGTACGCCGGGGGCAACCCGATCGCGGCGCGCGAGCTGGCCAAGCTGGAGGCCAAGTCCATCCGGACCGGCCAGAGCCCTCGCAAGATCAAGAAGGCGAAGAGTACGCAGACCGCCAAGCTGCTGACGCTGCTCGTCGAGTTCAACGACCAGGCCAACGACGACTTCACGAACGTGATGGTCCCGAAGACGGTGTTCGAGGACCGCACCTGCGTTCCCGGCACCGTGCAGAACGGGCCGCGGCACAACACGATCCCGAACCCGGCCACGCTGCCGCACAAGGACAACAACTCGATGTGGGTGCCGGACTTCTCGCCGGCCCACTACGACAAGATGCTGTACAGCAAGAAGGGCATCACCGAGCGGGTCCGCAAGGATCTGAAGGGGCCGGACGGCAAGCCGGGCATCAGCCTCGCCGGCCGGACCATGCACAACATGTACCTCGAGATGTCCAAGGGCGCGTACACCGTGGACGGGCAGGCCAGCCCGTGGATCACGGTGCCGCACTCGGAGGGCTGGTACGCCGCCTCGCGCTGCTTCCAGGACGAGAACGGCAACTGGGTCGCCGGGCGTGAGCAGTCGATGAACGGCCACCCGGACAACCCGCAGGGTGCCGGCCGGCTCGCCACCGACGCGATCGACGCACTGGCCGCGTCCGACCCGGACTTCCCGTGGGCCGACTACGACATCGAGGACCAGAGCGACCGCGACGGCGACGGCAACTACCACGAGCCGGACGGCGTGATCGACCACCTGGTGCTGGTGCACGCCAACCAGGGCAAGTCCCGCGGTGGCGGCGACGTCGGCATCTACTCGGTCTGGGCGCACTCCTCGACCGTGGCCGGTGGCTACACGATCCCGGGCACCAACCTGAAGGTGTCGAACTACATCGTGCAGCCGGAGGACGCCGGCGTCGGCGTCTTCGCCCACGAGTTCGGGCACGACCTGGGTCTGCCGGACCTCTACGACACCTCCGGCAACGCCGACTCCGACGTGGACTTCTGGGACCTGATGGCGTCCGGCTCGCACTCCGGGGAGATCTTCCAGGCGCTGCCCACGCACATGGGCCTCTGGGACAAGTGGGTGCTGGGCTGGGCCGAGCCGAAGACGTTCGGGCCGGGCGACCGGTCCAAGCTGGTCAACCTCGGGCAGACGTCGCGTACGCCGGTCGGCACCGAGGACGGCATCAAGATCGACCTGCCGGACAAGGTGATCTCGCTGGCCACACCGCACAGCGGCTCGAACATGTGGTACTCCGGCGCCGACCAGGCGTGGGCCGACGTCAAGCTCAGCCGTACGGTGTCCGTCCCGAACGCCGCGGACGCGAAGTTCTGGATGTGGAACAACTACGTCATCGAGGCGGACTGGGACTACGGCTTCGTCGAGGTCTCCACCGACGGCGGCGCCACCTGGAGCGAGCAGAAGGTGTACGCCGAGGGCGGCGCGCTCGTCTCCACGAACGACGGCTACGCCGACCCGAACGGCCGCATGGTCGACTTCGGCAACAAGAAGTACGGCCTGACCGGCAGCACGGGCGACTGGCGGCACGACTACGTCGACCTGTCGTCGTACGCCGGGCAGACCGTGCAGGTGCGGCTGCGCTACGCGACCGACGAGGCGTTCCAGGAGCGCGGCTGGTTCGCCGACGACTTCTCGGTGACCGGTGGCGGCGCCACCACCTGGAGCGACGACGTGGAGAGCGGCGCGGCGGGCTGGACCCAGACCGGCGGCACCTTCACCGACACCAGCGGCGCGGGTTGGTACATCGACTCGGGCACCCAGGTGAAGTCGCACTACTACCTGGCCGAGTGGCGTAACTTCGACGGCTTCGACAAGGGCCTGAAGTACACCTACGACACCGTCTACTCGCACGAGGCCTGGAAGGTCGACCGGATCGCGTACAACGCGCCGGGCATGCTGGTCTGGTACCGGGACACCCAGCTCGGCGACGTCAACCACGTCACCGCGCAGATGACCGCGCTGCCCAGCTACGGCGCCAAGGGCGGTCTGCTGATCGTCGACTCGCACAACGACCCGCTGCGCCGCAAGGGCGTCGCGGCCGAGAAGGACCCGTCGGTGCTGAAGAACCTGCCCAGCCGGCCGCAGTCCTCCAACGCCGCGTTCGGCCTGAAGCCGACGTACCCGTTCAAGGAGTGCCTGGAGGCGGCGGACGAGCCGTACAGCGAGTACTGCACGAAGTTCGGCCCGCAGGCTCCGGTGCGCGGCTTCACCGACGCCAAGGGCTGGTACCCGGGCATCGAGATCCGTGACGGCGCCGCCTACTCGCGGGACAACGACGCCTCGGTGGTCATCCCGTCGCGGGGCAACCAGCAGTACACGACCCGGGTGGTGAACCCGGACGGCACTCCGGCGACGGACTACTACGGTTCGACGCTGGGTGGCGGGGCGATCGTGCTCGGCACCGGCAACCCGGGTGACGCGGGCGTCCAGTACGGCGTCTCGATCATCATCAAGCGGGCCGCCAAGGACAACTCGTACGCCCAGGTGTACGTGGTTCCGCCGCGGAGCTGAACGGTACGGTCAAACCGGAACCGGAATGACCGAAAAATGATCTGAACGGCATCGATGGGGGAAGGGCCGGGAGCGTGAGCGCTCCCGGCCCTTCCGCGTAACCAATTGATCCATGACTGTCACTGCACTACATGATCGACGCATCGCCGCTGGTCAACGGCTCGGTGACGGTGCGGCGTGTGACGGCGGAAAGCATCCCCAACAAAAAGTTGCTACAAATCGACGCACACATCTTCCCACCAGTCGCAGCAGTGTCTATGTTCACCCTTGGTCCCACTAGTGGGACGTTCCACCGGCCCGTACCCCCAGTTGGGCCGGTTCCCTCACACCGGAGGTACCACGTGCGCAAAGTCGCAGTGGGTCTGCTCGGGCTTTCGCTGACCGCGACGGGGCTGATGGCAGGCACGTCCGCCAGCGCCGCGCCGACGCTGAAGCTGCCGGCCGCCGCTCCGTCGGTGGCCGAGCCTGCGCAGGCTGAGCACGACCTGCCCAACCCGCTCGAGGAGAAGCGGCGCGCGCTGCGCCAGGAGGGCCTGAGCGAGGTCCTGTCCGGCAGGGCGAAGGCCCAGAAGATCAACGGCAGCACGGTCGTCAAGGTCGGCGAGCGGGCTGCCGAAGGTGCCGCGGCGGGCAGGTCCGCCAAGAGCACCAAGGCCGGCAAGGGTCCGACCAAGGACCAGTACGTCGAACTCTCCCGCGAGCGGACCGACAAGATCTTCGTCATCCTCGCGGAGTTCGGCGACGAGCGGCACCCGAACTACCCGGACCAGGACACCGACCCGGACACCCCGGGCCCGACCCGGTTCGACGGTCCGCTCCGCAACCAGATTCCGCAGCCCAACCGGGCGGTGGACAACTCGACGGTGTGGCAGGCCGACTACAGCGCCGACCACTACCGGCAGCTGTACTTCGGCACCAACCCGGGTGACGAGTCGCTGAAGCAGTACTACGAGGCCCAGTCCTCGGGTCGGTACAGCGTCGACGGCGAGGTCACCAACTGGGTGAAGGTGCGGTACAACGAGGCTCGCTACGGCCGCTCCGGCGGCTACCCGTGCGCCTCGAACGTCTGCACCAACACCTGGGCGCTGGTCCGCGACGCCGCCAACCAGTGGGTCGCCGACCAGAAGGCGCAGGGCCGCTCCGACGCGGAGATCGCCGCGGACGTCAAGGCGATGGACGAGTGGGACCGGTACGACTTCGACGGCGACGGCAACTTCAACGAGCCGGACGGCTACATCGACCACTTCCAGATCGTCCACGCCGGCGGTGACGAGGCCGACGGTGACCCGTACCAGGGTGAGGACGCCATCTGGAGCCACCGGTGGTACGCCTTCGCCAGCGACCAGGGCAACACCGGCCCGGAGAACTTCCCGGCCGGCGGCACCCAGATCGGCAACACCGGCGTCTGGATCGGTGACTACACCATCCAGCCGGAGAACGGTGGCCGGAGCGTCTTCTACCACGAGTACGGCCACGACCTCGGTCTGCCGGACGACTACAACGTGGTCAGCGGCGGGGACAACAACAACGAGCACTGGACCCTGATGGCCCAGAGCCGGCTCGGCGCCAAGAACGACGGCGGCATCGGCGAGCGCGGTGGCGACCTCGGCGCCTGGAACAAGCTCCAGCTCGGCTGGCTCGACTACGAGGTCGTCGTGGCCGGCCAGAAGCGCACCCTGGAGCTGGGCCCGCAGGAGTACAACTCCAACAAGGCCCAGGCCGCCGTGGTGGTGCTGCCGCAGCGGGAGTACACGTTCCAGAACGGCAAGCCGTTCGAGGGTACGAAGCAGTTCTTCTCGGGCAACGACGACGACCTGAACACCACGATGACGCGCACTGTCGACCTCACCGGGAAGACCAGCGCCGCGCTGTCGATGAAGGGTCGCTACAGCATCGAGGCGGACTACGACTACCTGTTCTTCGAGGCGTCCACCGACGGTGGCCAGACCTGGACCTCGCTGCCCGGTACGGCCAACGGCACCCCGCTGAAGGAGATCTCCCCCGGGCGCTACGCCCTGGACGGCTCCAGCAACGACCAGTGGGTCGACGTCAACATCCCGATGGACGCGGTCGCCGGCAACGTCGTGCAGTTCCGGCTGCGCTACCAGACGGACGGCGGTGTCTCCGAGGGCGGCTTCTACGGTGACGCGATCACCGTGACCGCCGACGGTCAGACCCTCCTCACCGACGGCGCCGAGGCCGGTGCCAACGGCTGGACCCTCAGCGGCTTCAGCATCGTCGAGGAGACCTACACCCGTAAGTTCGACAACTACTACATCGCCGGCAACCGGTCGTACGTCTCGTACGACAAGTACCTCAAGACCGGCCCGTACTTCTTCGGCTACGCGAACACTCGCCCGGACTACGTGGACCACTACGCGTACCAGGAGGGTCTGCTGATCTCCTACTGGAACCTCCGGTTCGCGGACAACGACACGTTCGCGCACCCGGGTGAGGGTCGGAACATGATCATCGACGCGCACCCGCGGCCGATCTACAACCTGACCGGGGCGCCCTGGCGGGCCCGCGTCCAGGTCTACGACGCGCCGTTCAGCCTGAAGAAGGCCGACTCGTTCACGCTGCACCTCAACAGCCAGCCGCAGTACATCCGCGGCCAGGCGGCGCAGCCGCTGTTCGACGACACCAAGCAGTACTGGTACCCGGAGCTGCCGAACCACGGTGTCAAGCTCCCGGCCACCGGCACCAAGATCAAGGTTCTGGAGCAGAACGGCACCTCGCTGAAGGTCCGCTTCTCCTGATCCACTGATCGACGCACCACACGATGCCCGGGCGGTTCACCCGCCCGGGCATCGCCCTTTCCGGGAACCCGGCGTACCCCGCCCGCGTCCCATCCGTTCGACACCCGCACCACGCTGCCGGCCGCCCCGCGACGGGCTGATCGCCGGCGCGGCCGAGACGGAGGATCCGTGTCCGACGACCACCAGCCGGCCGCGAGCGGCCCCGCCTCGCCCGCCGATCACCCCACCCCGCTGTCCGCGACCGACCTGCCGACGCTTCGGCGGCCCACCGGGCCGCCGAAGACGCCGACCGACAACCGGCCGACGGGCGTCGTCGCCGGCTGGATCACCCGGGGCGGCTCCGGGCCGTGCTACGGCCTGATCGACGAGAACGGCACGGAGTACGCGGTGTACGGCCCGAACGCCGGTGAGCTGCGCAAGGGCGACCTGGTCACGCTGCGGCTCACCGCACGGGACCGCTCCGTCGACTGCGGACCGGGCATCCCCATGCGGATCATCGAGGAGTGACAGCCGGTGGCAGGCCGCGCACGACGCCGGGAGTCGGCCCGGGTGCGCGGTTCCAGGTGACCGCCCGGAGAAATCCCTGATCCTCGTCACCTGCGGGTCCGGTGGGTGACCGGCGGCCCTAGGCTGTGCCCCATGACCGACCAGCGCGGCGGACCCGTCGACGACTCCTGCGTCCTGCCCGAAGGGCCGTGGACGCACCGGTTCGTCGGCGCCAACGGCAGCCGGTTCCACGTCGTCGAGGCGGGCACCGGTCCGATGGTGCTCTTCCTGCACGGCTTCCCCGAATACTGGTACGCCTGGCACGAGATGCTGCCGGCGGTCGCCGACGCGGGCTTCCGGGCGGTCGCGGTCGACCTGCGCGGTTACGGCGCGAGCGACAAACCACCCAGGGGGTACGACGGCTACACGCTCGCCGCCGACGTCGCCGGCCTGATCCGGGCGCTCGGTGAGCGGTCGGCGACCGTTGTCGGCACCGGCGCGGGCGGGCTGATCGGCTGGACCGCCGCCTCCTTCCACCCGACCCTGGTCCGGCGGCTCGTGGTGCTCGGCGCGCCGCACCCGCTGCGGCTGCGGGCGGCCATCTTCGCCGACCCGCGCGGCCAGTTCACCTCGGCCACCGCGACGCTGAAGTTCCAGCTCCCCCGCTACGAGCACGTGCTGACCCGCGACGACGCCGCCGAGGTGGAGGAGATCCTGCGCCGGTGGGGCGGGCCGCGCTGGGTGTCCGGCCCCGACTTCGCCGACTACGCGCACTGCTGCCGGGTGGCGATGCAGATCCCGCAGGCCGCGTTCTGCGCGATGGAGGGCTACCGCTGGGCATTCCGCTCGGTGCTGCGGCTGCACGGCTACCGCTTCGTGAAGCTGATGCAGAAGCCGCTGGTCACGCCGACCCTGCAACTGCACGGCGCCCTCGACCGGGCCTCACTTCCCCGTACCGCCCAGGGCTCCGGCCGCTACGTCACCGCACCGTACGAGTGGCGGCTGCTCGACGACGTGGGCCACTTCCCGCACGTGGAGGCGCGCGACGTGGTGCTCGGCGAGATCCTGCGCTGGGCGAAGTCCTGACTCAGACCCGCTGCTCGCCCAGGTCGGCCACCTCGGCCGCCGGCGCCCAGCCCTGGTAGACGCCGAAGTCGAACGCCTCCAGCCCCATCGCCTCGGCCACCGGCCAGCGCCCACCGGTGTACTCGACCCGCAGCCAGCCCTCGTGCTCGGCCAGCACGATGAACGGCTGCCCCTGCCAGGTGCAGGTGGTCCGCACGTACGCCAGATCGTCGACCTCGGCGGCCGGCACCACCCGGACGTACCGGCCGGGGCGTACCTCGGTGAATCCCTCGCCGGGGCCGGGCTGGTAGAGACGGATGTCGTCGCCGTCGGGGCTGGCCTGGTACTCCCGGCCCCGCCAGCGGGCCACGTAGCCGTCGCGGCTCACGCCTCGCCCGCCTTCCGCCACAGCAGCTCGTCGGTGTCAAGGACGGCGACCAGCCTGCTGTCGCCGTCGGCGCCGACCCGCCACAGCTCGGCGCCGTGCGGGAGCCGGGCGCTGTCCACCTTGAACTCGGCGATCACGTCGCTGCTCTCCCCCGGCGCGAAGCCGTTGCCGCGGAACGGGGGCCGCTCGATCACCCAGCCCTCCATCGCCCGCATCGCCGCCTCGTTCGGGCCGCCGTACGGGATCCGGTAGAGGCTCGGCCGGTAGGCGGGCCAGCGCAGCAGGTAGATCTCCTCGTCGTCGGGGGAGAACGGCGAGCCCGGGTGGCCGAGCCCGAGCGCGCCGTACAGCTCCGCCGGGGTACGCAGATGCGCCAGCTCCCCGGCCCGGTGCACGAATCCGGAGACCCGGTCGTAGCCACGCTCCAGGTAGTACGCGAGCTGGCTCGCCGCGATCGCCTTCTGCATGGTCACCGGCCGGTTCGCGGCGATGGTGGGCGCCTCCGGGCGCTGTCGTTCCGCCGGCTGCGGCGCGGCGGCCGGCTCCGGGTCGTCGCCGAGACCCACCTCGGCCGCCCAGTTGGCGAGCGCCAGAACCTGCTCCCCCGGGTACGTCGCGCCGACCGGGCTGCCCGGGTTCACCCGGAACGACCAGGCCGCGTCCGGCCACCTGCGGATGAGCTGCACGAACTTGACCCGTACCGTCTCGATCTGGCCCTCGGTGTGCTCGGCCAGGCGTTCCGGCGAGGTGTAGACCGAGACGCACCGCTCGCCGTCGACGTGGTCGGCATGCCAGACGAAGCCGGCGTCGCCCGGCCGGCTGCCGGTGGCCGAGTCGGGCGCGACCGGCAGCAGCACCCGGGCCAGCAGCAGGGTGGTGAGGAAACCGTCGGTG
The DNA here is from genome assembly GCF_049538395.1 of Micromonospora sp. AB353. NCBI lineage: Bacteria > Bacillati > Actinomycetota > Actinomycetes > Micromonosporales > Micromonosporaceae > Micromonospora > Micromonospora sp. AB353. Next base: position 40,229 of record NZ_JBMVFV010000048.1, read on the forward strand.
CTGCCGCTGCCCGCGGCGGCCAGCAGGTCCTCCTCGACGTCGTTCGCCGGTACGAACTCGGCGGCCGGCGGATCGTCTGGCGTGGCGGGTGCCGCGGGCTCCGCCGTCGGCGGGGACAGCGCGACGGTGGCGTCGCTGGACGCGAACAGCGACGTGGTGACAGGTTCGTCGTCGCTGGCCGCCGGCTCGAAGAGGGAGACGGTCGGCTGCTCCGCCGGAGCGGGATCGGACAGCGGCGTGGTCGGTGCGGGGTCGAACAGCGAGACCGTCGGCTCAGCCGGCGATGACGCGAACAGCGACGTCGTGGCCTCGTCTGCCGAGGACGACGCCTCGAACAGCGACGTGGTCGGCTCGGGCGCCGACGTGAGCGACACCGTCGGCTCAGCCTCAGCCGGCGACGTGGACAGCGGCGCAGTCGGCTCGCCCTCAGCCGGACCGGTCAGCGGCGCGGTCGGCTCGGCGGGCGCCGGGTCGAACAGCGAGACGGTCGGCTCGGCCGATGACGACGTGAACAGCGGCGCCGTGACCTCGCCGGCCGAGGACGACGGCTCGAACAGCGACGTGGTGGGCTCGGACGCGGACGCGAGCGACACCGTCGACTCGTCGGGCTCCGAACTCCGGTCCGGTCCACCGAGGTGGGTCGGCGCCGGCTCGGCGAGGTTCACCGTGTCGTCGGCGACCGGACGGTCCACGGAGAGCGGCATCGTCGGGTCGGCGGTGCCGGCCCAGGGCCCGCCCTCGGCCGGTTCCGCACGCATCGGGCCGGTCGGCTGCGCGGACCGGACCGGCTCCGGCTCGGTCAGGTCGCGGGCCTCGATGACGGTGCCCTCGATGACGATGGGGGTGAAATCGCGGCGCGACACGGGCGGCGCGGACACCGGTTCGGCGATCGACGGCGGCAGTTCCTCCATCGGCTCGTCGAGCGTCTCCCACCGCGCGGTGTCACCATCCGTGCTGCCCGGCGCGGCCCCCCACCCGTCGGCAGTGGCCGGTCCGACGTGCGCGGCGGTAGCCGGTCCGGCCTGCGCCGCAGTGGCCGGGGCGGTCCGCGCGGCCGGGGCCGGGCCGGCGTGCCGCCGGGGCAGCGCCTCGGTCGCGTCCTCGGACGGGCGGGTCGGCCGGAACGCCTGGGTGGCCTCCTCCGATCGGGGCACGGTCGACGGCTCGTCCGTCCGTGTCGGGAAGGCCTCGGTCGGGCCCTCGCGTACCGGCTCGTTCAGCGGCCGCCGGCGCGGAAACGGCTGTCCGCCGGCGAACCGGGTCGGCGGGGCGGCACGCTCACCGGCCCGGCGCGACGGATCCAGCGGTGACGGGCGACGGGCCGAACGGCCACCGGACGAGGGCTCGAAGAAGGAGCGGGCCGGCGGCGGAGCGGCGGCGGCCGTCGGCGGCTCGTCGGCGGCTGCCTCCGGGGCGGCGGCGAACGGGTCCGGCTCGTCCGGGCGGCGGCGCAGGTCGGTGAGCCAGCCGTCGAGGGCGTCCGTGTCCGGCTCGGCACCGGGAGCGGTCCGGCTCGGGACGTCGCCGTCCGGCCCTCGGCGGCGGGGCGGCACCGTGGGCAGCCGTCGCCCCAGGACCGAGGCGGCCCGCATCGGTACCGTGGGCGGCTCACCGGCCTCCATCAGCCGCTCGTCCCGGCCGGGCGCACCGGCGACCGGCGGCACGGCCGGGGGCGGCATCGCGGGTGGCGGCACGGCCGGTGGCGGAACAGCGGCCGGCGGGACGGCGGCATGGGGCACGGTCGCGGGCGTGACGGCGGCCGGGGGGACGGGAACGGCAGGCGGCCGGGGCGCGGCCTCGGGCACCGTGTTCCGGGCCCCCCGGGTGGCGTTCTCCACCCGTTCCAGCCGGGCGCGGGCGCCCATGGTGCGGCCGGGGAGGCGGACGTCGCCCCGGGAGAGCTGAGCCACGTACCAGGCGGGCAGGTAGCCCTCGATCGGCAGGCCGGGATTGACCGCCAGCCACCATTCGGGGTTGGGCCAGCCGGCCGCCAGATCCGGGTAGGGGACGCGGCGGGTGGCACCCGCGTTCTCCCCCAGGCTCGCGCGCAGCGCGGCGACGGAGGTGAAGGCCAGGACGTGGGTGCGACCCCCGGCGGTCCAGGTGCCCCACCCGGCGGACGGCCCGCTCGCGATCGGAAGCAGGAGATCGACACGGGTCAGCACGCGGAAGTACTGCTGCTGGTCCTGCGCGCGCAGCGCATCCCGCATCGCCACCTCGGCCTCGGTGGCCGGCTCCCATCCGGTCACGGCCACCTCTCCTTCCGCGAACAGGCCACAGGCATCGCATACAACCTACAAGGTGGCGGCAAGATCAGGACTTCTGCCCATCGACGGGCGGCCCCGGAGTGAGAGAGGCGCTAACATCCCGTTCCGGAGCCGACACGCTACGGAGGTCGTCGATGTCTCGGCCAGTCGCGTACCCCGTCGTGGCCGCCCTGGCGACGCTCCTCGTCACCGGAGTTCCGGCCACCGCGTCGGCGGCTCGCGCGCCGGCCGGCTGCGCCTCGCCGCCCGCGCCGGCCCGCCCGGTCGCGGACCAGCCGTGGCCGCAGCAGCGGTACGCCCCGGACCGGCTCACCCCGCTCGCGACGGGCGCCGGAGTCGTGGTCGCGGTCGTCGACTCGGGTGTGGACCGGTCCCACCCGCAGCTCGCCGGCCGCGTACTCGACGGCGCCGACTTCCTCGACCGGGGCGGGGACGGCACCCGGGACTGCGCCGGGCACGGCACCGGGGTGGCGAGCATCATCGCCGCCGCGCCGCAGCCCGGCGTCGCGTTCCGCGGCCTCGCGCCGGACGCGCGCATCCTGCCGGTACGGGTCAGCGAGCAGCAGGTGGTCGAGGGACGGGAGTCGGGGCGTACGGTCGACGCGGCCGGGTTCGCCCGGGCGATCCGCTGGGCCGTGGACCACGACGCCGACGTGCTGAACCTCTCCGTGGTCCTGTACGCCGACGACCCGGCGGTACGCGCCGCCGTCGCCTACGCGGTGCGGCGGGACGTGGTCGTGGTGGCCGCCGCCGGGAACCTGCACGACAACGGTGATCCCCGGCCGTACCCGGCGGCGTACGACGGGGTGCTCGGCGTCGGCGCGATCGGGCGGGACGGGACACGCTCGGCGTTCTCCCAGACCGGCTCGTACGTGGACGTGGTCGCCCCTGGTAGCGAGGTGCTGATGGCGGCGCCCCGGTCGGGGCACCAGCGGGCGGAGGGGACCAGCTACGCCACCCCGTTCGTGGCGGGTACGGCGGCGTTGCTGCGCCAGTACCGGCCCCGGCTGAGCGCGGACGAGGTGGCCGGGCGGATCGTGGCCGCCGCCGACCCGGCACCGGGGCGGGACGCGGGCTACGGCGCGGGGGTGCTGAACCCGTACCGGGCGGTGACCGAGTCGGCGGGCGCGACGGATTCCCGTACCCGGCCGGGTGCCGCGCTCCCCGAGGACCGCCCGGATCCGGCCGCGCTGGCCCGCCAGTCCCGCCGGGACTCGGCCCGGGACCGGGCGCTGCTGGCCGCCGCCGTGGCGGGCGGGGCGGTGGTGCTCGTGGCGGCGCTCGCCCTGGTGCTGCCGCGCGGCGCGCGGCGACGCTGGCGGGCCGCCGACCCGGCCGGCACT